>CAMONF010000085.1 GCA_946620335.1 uncultured Clostridia bacterium | reverse complement strand
TCTGCCCTTCGCTGGCCAGGTCCCGCATGACGGAGAGGACCTCGCCGGTCAGCTCCGGATCCAGGGCTGACGTGGGCTCGTCGAAGTAAATGATTTCCGGCTCCGTGACCAGGGCCCGCGCGATGGCCACGCGCTGCTGCTGGCCGCCGGAGAGCTGGACGGGATAGTAGTCCGCCCTGTCCGCAAGCCCCACCTTGTCCAGGGCAGTCATGGCCAGCGACTCAGCCTTCGCCTTGTCCATCTTCCGGGCAATGACCAGGCCTTCGGTCACGTTCTGCAGGGCAGTCTTGTTGAGGAAAAGATTGTAATTTTGGAAGACGAAGCCGGTCTTCATGCGGATCTCCCGCATTTCCCGGTTGGTCACGCGTCCCAGGTCGATGTGTCTGCCGTCGAAGATCATCTCGCCGCTGTCCGCCTTCTCGAGGAAGTTGACGCAGCGGAGGAAGGTGGTCTTGCCGCCGCCGGAGGGGCCGAGGATGGAGATGACGTCGCCCTTCTCCACGGAAAGGCTTATACCTTTCAGTACCTCCAGTCCTTCGAAGGACTTGCGCAGGTTCTTTATTTCAAGCATGGGCATGGCTGTCACCTCTTTCCGTAGGAAGCCAGGCGCTTTTCGCCCAGGCTCTGAAGCTTGGTCAGGACCGTGGAGAACATGAGGTAAATGAAACCAACCTCCAGATAGAGGGCCAGCGGCTCATAGTAGACGGCGTTGATCCGCTGGGTGGTCATGAACATCTCGGTCACGGTGATGTTGGCGGCCAGGGAGGTATCCTTGACCATGGAAATGAGTTCATTTCCCAGAGTCGGGAAGGCGGTCCGAAGGGCCTGCGGCAGGACGATCCGGTACATGATCTGTACCCAGCTCATGCCCACGCAGTAGCCGGCCTCGATCTGGCCGTGGGGCACGGCCTCCAGGGCGCCGCGGATGGTCTCGGCGGCGTAGGCGCCTTCGTTGACGGCGAAGACGATGACGGCGCAGGGGAAGGGGTCGATCAGGATCCCGACATTGGGCAGGCCGTAGAAGATGACGAAGAGCTGGACCAGGAGCGGCGTTCCCCGGATCACCCAGATGTAGAAGCGGCAGACCTGCCGGAGGACGGGAATCTCCGCGAACTGGATGAGGGCCACCACCACGGCGATGCAGAAGCCGATGGAGAAGGCCAGGGCCGTCAGCGGGATGGTACTCATAAGTCCCGGCACAAGGATCTTGGGAAAGGACTGGATCAGGATACTTATTATTCGTTCGGTCATAGGTCACTCCCGGAGTCAGAAGTACAGGAGCCCCTTCCGGGGCTTGCATGTTTATTGTAACATTTTGTCCAGTGATAGACAAAAAGATATAACGAATATCAGGTTATGCCGAAATGTTATATCATGCCTCCGCCCTGCGGGCCCGGGCCATTCGCAGGTAGTCCACGAGGAGCAGGAGGGCCTTGGTGATGTTGTCAGCGATCATGCAGAACCAGACGGCTGCCAGGGCCAGGTGCCAGACCTTGGTCACCAGGAAGGTGAAGAGGATCCGGATCCCCCACATGCTGCCGGTCTCGATGAAGAAGATGTTCCGGGTCCGCCCGTAGCCGTAGAAAATGCCCTCCAGCACGATCATGAGCCCATAGAAGGGTTCGGTGAAGGCCACGATCCGCAGCATGTCGGCTCCGAGCCCGATGACCGCCTCACTGGGCGTGAAGATGCCCATGAGAGGCCGGGCAATCAGGTAGAGGACGAGGCCGGAGAGGAACATGGCCGTCACGGTGATGACGATGCTGAGGCGCTCTGTGGCCACCATCTTTTCCCGGTCCCCCTCGCCCAGGGCGTTGCCGATCAGGGTGGAGGTGGCGGTGCGGAAGCCGTACCCCGGAATGTAGAAGAGCTGCTCCGCTGTCACGGCTATGGAGTGGGCGGCGAAGGTGGTGGTGCCCATGCCGGAGACCAGTCCCGCGAAGAAGACGTAGCCCAGGCAGGAGGTGACGCCGGTGGCCATGGAGGGCAGCCCGATGCCGGCGAAGGATCTGCAGAGATCCTTGCGAAGAACCAGGTCTCCCCGTTCAAAGCGAAGGGCCTTCTTGCTGCGCATGGCGGCGAACATGAGGCAGCCGATCAGGGTGTAGGAGATGGCCGTCGCGATGGCCGCCCCGCGCACCCCCATGGCAAGCACGTAAATGAAGACATAGTTGAGGACCAGGTTGGCCAGGTTGCCGGCCAGGTTGATCCGCATGGGCGTCCGGGTGTCCTTGACGGACCGGATCACCGACCCGAAGGCGATGCCGGCGCACTTGAATACCCCGGCCAGGTTCACGATGAAGAAGTATTCGGAGGCCGGCCCGCGCACGGCTTCCTCCGCGGACATCCAGACCGGAATGAAGGGGGCCAGGATGAGGCAGAGGAGGGAGACCAGGAGGCCGGAGATCAGGCTCAGGGTGACCGTCTGGCCCGTCAGGAGGCGGACCTTGTCAGCGTTGCCTGCGCCGTTCTCCCTGGCGATCAGGGCAAGGGCGGCGGTGGCCACCGCGAAGGGCACGCAGCCCATGAGCCAGGTGACGTTGGTGGTGGTGCTGACGGCGGCCGTGGCCTTCTCGCCCAGCCTGCCCACCATGGCTGTATCCACATACTGGAGCAGGGTGCTCATGATCTGCTCTAGGACGGTGGGAATGGAGAGCAGGAAGAGCTCCGTGAGGAGCTTTTTGTGTCTGATTGTTGGCATGGGAACCGGGTCTCCTTGGTGTCAGCGTATTTCGGGCCCAGGGCATTCTGCCACTGGGCTCCGGGGGAGCAGGTCCGAATCGGGTCCCCCTTGCGCTCGTCTTATCCGCCGCTGCGCAGCCCGCTTTTTCCAGCGGGAGAAGGGCGGCTTATCCGCCGCTGTGCAGCTCGCTTTTTCCAGCAGGATCGGGACGTCTTGTCCGCCGCTGCGCGGCTCCGCTTTTCCCTGAGGAACGGGGTGGTTTTACGGCTTTATCGCGCACAAGAAAGCCCACAGGACGGCCTGTGAGCTTTTTGAAATCAACCTGTCATTATGTTTTATTTTATAGGAAGAAAGGGGAAGGCGCAATCGGCGTTTGCGCCGAATCTACAGCGGTTTTGGGGGTGGGGATGGGCAAAGTTGACAAATTAAGTCAGGAATCGATTTCCGGGTCTTCCTCGTCCCCCTCCAGCTCCCGGCTCCGCTCCAAAAGGGCCTTGTAGAAGCCTTCGGGATCCGTGTGCGGGGCGCCGCTCTGGAAGTCCTCCTCGCTGTCGAAAATGTTCTCGATGTCGATCAGGTTCTTGTAGCCGCAGCGGCGGCATTTCCAGATCTTGTGGTGGTCGTTGAAGCCGGGCTGGCCGGTTAAGAGGGCGCCGCAGCGGTCGCAGTACCAGTCGATGCCCGGATAGAGGTTGTCCAGGTCGTCCCCCTCGTAAAAGTATTCCACATATTCCTCAGGAGCCGGTTCATTGGATGCCGCTCGGTCGCTGATGGCAGGCGGGTGCTCCGTCCCCGAGGCCTGGCGGCCTACGTTCCGGGCCCGCCTCAACTCGAAGGCGCTGTCATAGACGTAGTTGAGCCGGCCGACTTCATCCCGGAGAAGGGCTCCCAGGACCAGCCAGGTGAAGGCGTTGATGTAGCCCGGGATGCTTCCGGTATTCCACTCGTCGATGATATTGTCGAAGAGCTCCCGCGCCACCTCGTCCTTGATGGGAAAAAGCTCGGAGAGGCGGCTGTTCTGATCCAGGCCCATGTGGTGGTCGATCACGGCATTGATGTAATCCGCAAAGGTGTCGATGAAACGGTCCCAGACTTCCTCGGTGAAGGGCTTGACCATCTGGAGGTACCGCTCCCTGAGGTCATCTATCTTGTCCGGATCCACGGCAAGCTGACTGGCGATCCGCTCCTGGATCAGGGAGGCTGTCTTCCGCTCCTTGGTCTGGCTGCCCCGGGCGGTGCCGATCAGGCGGCCGGTGATCTGGGAAGCCCGGTTGTTGCCCCCGGTATAGTAAAAGGACTGGTAGCGGACAGCCTTGATGCAGCCCTCCACATCGATGTATTCTGCCGGCGTCTTGGTCTTTCCGTCCGAGGGGAGCTCGACGATGAGGAGTCCCGGAAAGAGGAAGTCGAGGAGCTCCAGCTGGTTGGGCTTTCTCTTTTCAAGAACGGTGCCAAACAGCAGGTCACCGATGTTGCCAAGTCTTAGCTCGGTGTTCATTTCTCAAACCCTCCGGTAAATGAAGTCATTTTCATTATACGCTTGCCCTGAGCGGGGAAACAAGGACCGGCATTCGTTTGGAAAAAAGTTGACCGTTAATTTCCAAACGGCCACAGGGCAGAGAAAGAGCCGGAAGGCAGGCCGCCTTCCGGAAAATGAACACATTGCAGGGCGGATCGGCATGGAGAATTATTACAAGTCGGATGACGCCCTGTCCATGATGGGCTCCATGTGACCCGGGCCATCACCAGTCGTCCAGCGAGAAGACCTCCGCTGCAGGCGGCTGGTCTTTTTTTGCGTTCATGAGCACGCTCACGAGCTCAGCGTCCCCCCGGCGGGTCGCCTCCTCAAGGCTTCGGGAAGCGCCTTCGGGCGAGATGAGGTCCTGGCCTGCCAGGAAGAGGATATCCTCCCGCCTGCCCTGAGAAACCAGGCCGGGGACCACCTCCGCGCTCCGGTTCAGAAGATACTCCCTGTAGTCAGTCTCCGCTTTGGCGGCCAGCTGCCAGGGATACCGGAGTCTGGCCAGGGCGATGGGCGCGGCCACATCCCAAGTGTCGCCGGCGGCCCGGGGGAAGAGACGGTCGTAGGAACGGATGTCCACCCCCTTGCGGGTGACCGTCTCCCGGTAGGCGACGCCCTGCCCCTCGATGAAGGAGTGGAAGGCCCGGGCCCGGGTGTCCTCCCGAAAGCCCCGCACATAGGCAGGAAAATGAAAACACGCCTCCCCCTCCTTCATGGCCACATGGACCGTCAGCGCGATTTCCACGTCCTCCAGAAGCCCGATGAGAACGCCGTAGCGCCCCCGGTCCGCCCGGAAATGGAGGTCCGTGAGTTTCTCCGAGGACCGGATGGCCCCCAGCCCGAAGCTGCCGATGCTGTCGCTGAAATATATTTCACGCAGGGCGGCGCAGTTGTAGAAGGCGAAGGAACCCACCATCTCAAGGGTGGCGGGGAGGCGGACGGATTCGACGGCAGCGTCATGTTCGAAGGCGTGGGAGGCGACCTCCAGGACCGGCAGGCCTTCGAGGGCCTCCGGAATCCGAAGGTCCGGGGAGGCGTCGTCCCGCCCGGTCACGGTGATGTACTGGCCGGCGCCGCTGCCGGATATTTTGTATGTGAGCATGGCTCTCTCCTTTATATGTCTTTGCCGGTGGCCTGAAGTATCCCACGGGTCGGAAGCCTTTCCTTGCTCCGCAGCCGTCAGGGAGGCAGACAGCCGATGCTGCCATTATACCGGGCGCCCCGGGCCAGTGCAACTGCCCATTGCGCCGGCCTTTCCTCTATGGTAATCTTTAGCCGTAGGGCCCGGCCGCCGGCGGTCGGCGGCTGGTACCCCTGCGGAAAGGTCTATATATGAATTTTGTGTTTATTTCCCCCAATTTCCCCACAGACTACGCGCGCTTCTGCGTCTGCCTCAAGGAGAACGGCGTCAACGTTCTGGGCATCGGCGACGCCCCCTACGACTCCCTCCGCGACGACCTCAAATGGGCGCTGACCGAGTACTACCGGGTGGATTCGCTGGAGAATTATGACGATATGATCCGGGCCATGGGTTATTTCACCGGCCGCTACGGCAAGATGGACTGGGTCGAGAGCAACAACGAGTACTGGCTGGAGCTGGACGCGGCCCTGCGGACCGATTTCAACATCTTGACGGGCCTTAAGTCCGACGAGGTCGGCCGCTTCCGCAGCAAGTCCGGCATGAAGGCCTACTACGAGATGGCAGGCGTGCCCACGGCCAGGTGGCATATGGCCACGGACCTGCCGGAAGCCCTCGCCTTCGCGGAGGAGGTGGGTTATCCCATCGTCGTGAAGCCGGACCGGGGCGTTGGCGCCGAGGCCACCTACAAGCTGAAGAGCGAGGAGGACCTGAAGGACTTCTTCCGGAATCTGCCGGAGGTGCCCTACATCATGGAGGAGTACATCAAGGGCGAAGTCACGACCTTCGACGGGATCGCCAACTCCCAGGGCAAGGCCATCTTCTCGGTCAGCCACATCACGCCCGACTCCATCATGGACATGGTAAATGAAGGCATCCCCGTCTGGTACTACGTGGACCGCAAGGTCCCCGCCGACGTCCGCCGCATGGGCGAAAAGACCCTGGAGGCCTTCGACGTCCGGAGCCGGGCCTTCCACCTGGAATTCTTCCGCCTCACCGAGGACAAGCCCGGGCTGGGCGAGGCCGGTGACCTGATCGGCCTCGAGGTCAACATGCGCCCCGCCGGCGGCTTCACGCCCGACATGATCAACGTCAGCCAGAGCGTGGACGTCTTCCGGATCTGGGCGGACATGGTCTGCTTCGACGAGCGCATCCACCGGTTCGAGGGCCCCAAGGGCTACAGTGTGTATATCGGGCGCCGCGATGACACCGATTACACCTATTCCGGCGGGGAGCTCTACGAGAAATACGAGAAGAACATTTTCCGCATGGGCGAGATGCCGCCGGCCATCGGCCGGGCCATGGGCAACCAGTATGCCCTCGCCCTCTTTGACGACAAGAAGGAAATGCAGGCATACGTCTCCGACGCCTTCGCCCCCATCCGTCTCAAATTCCGCTGATCAGGGAGGAAATGGACTATGAGAAAACTGCTGATCGCCTCAGACATCCACGGCTCGGCCTATTATCTGAGGAGCCTTATGGACCGGATCGCCGTCGAGGCGCCGGACCGGATCCTTCTGCTCGGCGACCTCCTCTACCACGGGCCCAGGAACGATCTTCCGCGGGACTACGATCCCAAGGCCTGCATCGAGCTTCTGAACAGCCTCAAAGAGGATGTCTTCTGTATCCGGGGCAACTGCGACACCGAGGTGGACCAGATGGTCCTTGACTTTCCCATTATGGCGGATTATGCTGTTTTAGCCCTGGGGGACCAGGTGGTCTATGCCACCCACGGCCACCACTTCGGTGAGGCCAATCCGCCTGCCCTCCACAGGGGAGACATCCTGCTGTGCGGACACACCCATGTGCCTGCCTGCGCGGACCACGGTGACTTCATTTATCTGAATCCCGGGTCGGTGGCGATTCCCAAGGCGGGCAGCCACCACGGCTACATGGTCTGGGAGGAAGGCGTCTTTTACTGGAAGGACGTGGAAAGCGGGGAGGTCCTCAGCGTCTGGCCGGAGGCCTGAGGGCACGTTGCCGTGAAATGAAGACCGCCGACCTGCTTTCGGCAAATGCCGCGTGCAGAGCCGGCACGGAATCGAAGCCCGGCAAAGAACGGGCCGGATACGCTTCCGGCACAGGCAGCCTCCGCCATCCGATCAGGGAACTTTCGGGCATAAAAAGAACTCCCCGGCGGCCGAGTAATCTTAGCATTTTCCACAATCAATTCGCACTAAATACCGGCGCAGACCCCTTGCTGCAGGGGCCCTCCTGCTAAGAACCGAAGAGTACTTTACTATTATAGCGCAGCACAGTGCGGTAGAAAAGAGGCATATTATGAAATTTGTGATCCAGCGGGCCAGGGACGCCCGCGTGGAGGTGGACGGCCAGGTCCTGGGCGCCATCGACCACGGCTTCGTGGTCCTCATCGGCGCGGAAAATGACGACACCGAGGCCATCGCCGACATGATGATCAAAAAGCTCCTGGGACTTCGGATCTTCCAGGACGCGGAAGGCAAGACCAACCTGAACCTTGAGGCGGTGGGCGGCAGCCTCCTCCTCATTTCCCAGTTCACCCTCTATGCGGACTGCCGCAAGGGAAACAGGCCTTCCTTCGTCAAGGCCGGCAGCCCCGAGCATGCCAAGGCCCTCTACGACTATATCGTGGAGAAATGCCGCGAACAGGTTCCGGACACCCAGTGCGGCAGCTTCGGCGCCTACATGCAGGTGACGCTGACCAACGACGGCCCCTTCACCATCGTGCTGGATTCCGCTGACCTCCTTGGACGGCGGAGGGAGCACGCCCCGGCCTGACAGACTCCCGGAGCGGGGGTGTAAAAGCACTCTCCGCGATATCTCGGTGAATTGTTAATGCGTTGTTGTAAAAAAGGGAAAAATGAGT
>CAMONF010000084.1 GCA_946620335.1 uncultured Clostridia bacterium | reverse complement strand
AGGCAGGTCCGACTCCACCTGATAAGTCACCCAAGGATCTCCTCTCTGATTTCCCCCGATGACACCTGCAGGACTGGCCGCGGTACCCGTGGGCAGCGGGGGCGGTTCCGTCTCTTGCACTGGTGAGTCGGCCAGAGGTCTCCTCTATGAACTCCACCGATGACGACTGCAGGACTGGCCGCGGTACCCGTGGGCAGTGGGGCGGTTCCGTCTCTTGCACTGGTAAGTCGGCCAGAGGTCTCCTCTCTGAGGGCGTCCGAGGACGGCCGGTACTTGAAGGCTGGCCGCAGGCCAGGCTTCTTAAGTGGCCCAAGGGGACGGTTCCGCAGGAACCTCCCCTGGGGCCACGGGTACCGCTGCCAGTCCGAGCGAGCGGGAGCGTCCCGAAGAGAGGAGACCTCTGGACGACGTATCCCTGCCCATAAGCTGCACTGGAACCGCCCCCGGCCCACGGGTACCGCTGCCAAGCCATAAGCCAAAAAGAGCCACACCCGGAGGGGTGTGGCTCTTTTGAGGCTTAGCGCATTTCGGCGCCGAGCTTGTATTTGAGGTTGCCGACGATTTTGTTAACGTAGCGGTTGATCTCGTCCTGGGAGAGGGCCGCGTCGCCGGGCTGGAAGGTGATCTTGAAGGCCATGGACTTTTTGCCGAGGGCGGTCATGGCCGGGTTGCGGTAGAGGTCGAAGAGCTCGACGTCGGAGACGGCCTTGCAGGCCTTCTTGATCTCGCGGACGATGTCGCCGCAGAGGAGCTGCTCGTCGACCACCAGGGCCAGGTCGCGGGTCACGCTCGGGAACTCAGAGACCGGCTGGTAGCGGAAGGGCACGATGTGGGACTCGAAGGCGGCGTAGTCGATCTCGCCCATGTAGATATTGAGGTTGGCCTTGGAGTCCTTGGGGAGCTTGAGGCCGGCGGCCACCTTGTTGGCCAGCTTGCCGAAGTAGCCGACGCGCTTGCCGTCGATCAGGATGTAGGCGGCGATGCCGGGATGCAGGTAAGCGACATCCTCGCAGCGCTCGTAGTCCACGGTCAGGTCGAAGGCCTTGGCCAGGGCTTCAACGGCGCCCTTGACTGTGAAGAAGTCCTCCTCGGGGCCGAAAGCGGCGAAGCCGATGTGCTGGACTTCATCGGGCAGCTCCGTGACCGGCAGCTGCTTGGGAATGAAGACCTTGTTGAACTCGAAGATCCGGCCTTCGCTGTTGCCCTTCTTGAGGTTGTCCACCACGACGCGGAGGACGGAGGGGGCGAGGACGCGGCGCATGATGGCCAGCTTCTCGGTGATGGGGTTCAGGAGGCGGATGACCTGGCGCTCCTCGGCATCGGCCGGGAAGCCCATTTCATCAAGGTCAGCGTCAGCGTAGAAGGCCAGGGTAGAAATCTCGTAGAAGCCTTCGGCGCACATGAGCTGCTTGACCTTGGCCCTGCGGTTCTGGTCGGGGTTGAGACCGCCGCCGGTGACCCGGGCTTCCTTGAGGAAGGTGGGCACGATGTGCTCGTAGCCGTACTCGCGGATGACCTCCTCGGCCAGATCGGGCTCGCCGATCTCGATGTCTTCGCGGTAGCGCGGGGCGACGACGCTCAGCACGTCCCCGTTCTGCTCCACTTCGAAGTTCAGTCTCTTTAAAATGTCAAGCACTGCCTCCTCGGGCACCTCGATGCCCAGGATCCGATTGATGCCGGAAAGGGTGGCGGTGAAATGCTTGCCCTCCCTGGGAGCGCCGGCGCTGATGTCGAAGGAAGTCTTCGAGATCTGGCCGCAGTCCAGCTCATTGATGAGGTGGAGGGCTCTGGCCATGCCCAGCTCCACGGTGTACTCGGAAACGCCCTTCTCGTAGCGGGCGGAAGAGTCCGTGTTCTGGCCGAGGCCGCGGGCCGTATGGCGGACGCTGTCGCGGGCGAACTTGGCAGCCTCGAAGAGGAGCTCGGTGGTGTTCTCTGTAATTTCAGAGGACAGACCGCCCATGACGCCTGCCAGGGCGATCGGCTCCTCGCCGTCGGTGATGACCAGGTTGTTGGTCTTCAGGGTGAACTCCTTGCCGTCCAGAGTCTGGATCTTCTCGCCGTCCTTGGCGCGGCGGACCAGGACCTTGCCGGTCTTGATCATGGAGTAGTCGAAGGCGTGCATGGGCTGGCCGATCTCCAGCATGACGAAGTTGGTGATGTCGACCACGGCGCTGATGGACCTGAGGCCGCAGAGGGCCAGGTAGCGGCGCATCCAGCGCGGGGACTGCTTGTAGACGATGTTGTGGACGCCGTGACCCAGATAGCGGGGGCAGACGTCGCGGTCGGCCTCGGCCACGTCGATGGCCATGCCCGGGAACTCGTAGTCGGTCTCCACATAGTCGGTGGCCGGCATCTTGAGGGGCTTGCCCAGAAGGGCGGCCACCTCGCGGGCGATGCCCAGGATGGACTGGCAGTCAGGCCTGTTGGCCGTGACGGAAATGTCAAAAATGTAATCGTTGAGGCCAACCACCTCGCCGATATCGGTGCCCGGCACCGTATCCTTGGGGAGGTCCAAAAGGCCGTAGACCTCGGAACCCGGGTAAAGGTCTTCATTTAAGCCGAGCTCTTCGCCGGAGCAGAGCATGCCGTAGGAGTCGATGCCCATGAGCTTCTTGGCCTTGATCTTCATGCCGCCCGGGAGGACAGAGTTGTCCAGGGCCGCCACCGTGTGCATGCCCACATAGACGTTGGGAGCGCCGGTGGAAATCTGGATGTCGTGGCCGTACTCGCCCGCGTCGACCTTGCAGATGTGGAGGTGGGTGCCCTCCTGCTTGACCGCCTCGGTGACCACGCCGACCACGACGCGGTCCATGCCGCCGCGGAGGTCGATCAGTTCCTCGACCTCGAAGCCGGAGGAGAAGAGCCTGCCCTCGAGCTCCTGGGCCGTAAGGTCGATATCTACATATTCTTTAAGCCAGCTGAAAGGTGCTTTCATTTTCTATCTCCTTTCATCCTCAGTCTCTGAACTGGGACAGGAAGCGCAGATCGTTCTCGAAGAGAAGTCCCATGTTGTTGATGCCGTACTTGAGCATGGCGATGCGCTCGATGCCGATACCGAAGGCGAAGCCGCTGTACTCGTTGGGATCAATGCCGCAGTTCTTCAGGACGTTGTGGTGAACGATGCCGCCGCCCAGGATCTCGATCCAGCCGGTGCCCTTGCAGAGGCTGCAGCCCTTGCCGCCGCACTCAAAGCAGCTGACGTCCACCTCGACGGAAGGCTCCGTGAAGGGGAAGTAGCTGGGACGGAGACGGGTGCGCACGTCCTCGGAGAACATCTTGCGGCAGAACTCGTCGAGAGCGCCCTGGAGGTCGCAGAGGGTGATGTGCTTATCCACCACCAGGCCCTCCATCTGGGAGAACATGGGAGAATGGGTGGCGTCAGAGTCGGAACGATAGGTGCGGCCGGGAACAAGGACCTTGATGGGCGGCTTCTTGGAATCCATGACGCGGATCTGGCCCGGGGATGTGTGGGTCCGAAGCAGGATGTCCTCCGTGACATAGAAAGTGTCCTGCATGTCGCGGGCCGGATGGTTCTTGGCCACGTTGAGGCGGGTGAAGTTGTGGTCGTCGTCCTCGATCTCGTAGCCCTCGTAGATGTCAAAGCCCATGCCGGCGAAGACGTTGATCATGGCGTTCCTGGTCAGGGTGATCGGGTGAAGTCTGCCCACCGGGTTCTTCTTGGCGGGCATGGTGATGTCGATGGCCTCCCGTCTGTCCCGCTCGGCGAGCTCGATCTCCTCGATCTTTGCCTTCATTTCCTGGTAACGCTGCTCGGCTTCGCTCTTGAAGGCGTTGACCACCTTGCCCATGGCCGGGCGGTCCTCCTTGGGGACGTTCTTCAGCTCCTTCATGAGGCCGGCGATCCTGCCGTTCTTGCTGTAGTAGGTCTGCCAGAATTCGGCCAGCTCCTCCTTGGAGTGGACGCCGGCGAAGGCCTGGCTGATCTCCTGGCGCAGCTCTTTGATCTTATTTTCCATCTTGCACCTCGTTTTATAAAAATGTAAAACACCCTGCCTGAGGGGCAGGGTGATGCTTCCGATACCGCTCAAAAGCCTCCGCGCGCAGAGCGGCGGCTCAAGCTTCTATTCTAAAAAGATATGGGGTTTTTGTCAAGAAACTTGGGGAAAAAAGGGGCTTCCCGGGGACAAACCTGTGGTAGAGGAGCACAGCGGACCGCCGGACAATCTGACGGCCGGTCCTTGGCCGGACAGGCAGTCCCCCTTTCCGCAGCTGGCGCGCCGGCAGGTCAGTAGCGGAGCTTGAGCCTGGACAGCTTGACCGGCACGTCGTAGCCCAGGGACTTCAGATAGTACTCCATCCCCCGGCGGGCCAGGTCGATGTGGTTCTTGGGCGCCACCGTCACGCTGTGGACCGGCAGCCACCCGTCGGCGGCGCAGTTCACCTGGATGTAGGGAAGGAGAAAGCCGTTCTGCTCCCGGAAGAAGACCGCCGTGTCCGGGTCCCGGAAAATGAACCGGTACTCCTGCTCCGAGGCAAACTCCGGCTGCTTGAAAAAGAGGGCGTAGACGGAGAGGGTCTTCTGCAAGGTCAGCTTGTACTCCTCGAAAACGGGGTTCTTCCCCTGCTCCAGGGAATCCATGATGTTGCCGAAGGAGCAGCCGAGCTCCCGGGGGATTTCCTCTAAGATCAGGTCCCGGAGGCATTTTTTCTGGAAAGCCCGGTCGTAGACCACGTAGCCGTGGCAGAAGATGCCGAGATTGGCCCGGATCCGGTCCCGCATGTCCGTCCCGTTGTACTCCAGATTGTAGCCCGTCCGGTCGCCGAACTCGGCCCAGAGGGTCAGGCTGTCCGGCTTGGTGCTGAAGGAGATCAGATAGTACTCGTACTTGTGGAACTCCGCCAGGTCCTCCAGGATCAGGTGCTGGAGAGTTCCCCGCCGCATCGGACGGTCAATTTCCCCGATCACCTCGTCCAGAACGCCCAAAATGTACTGCATCTCATTGACGTCGTTCAGGAACTGGGTATTGGTCGCGAAAAAGATCTGTTTTTTCAGGATCTCCTGGGCGCTGGCGCCCCGGGTGTAGTGGTAAAGCCTCGTGTAATCGTCCAGCTCTCTCAGCTTTAAGAACCTTCTCAGCATCCCTTCGCCCTCCTGACTTTTTCTTAATCATACCATGGTGAACTACTCGGCAATAAATTGCCGAGCTTCCTGCTTCAACCACCGCTGCACTGGTTACACCGTGGCATAATCAGTGTCTTACGCAATGTCCACAAGCGTTGGGTTCGGGTCGCTCCAACCCTACCGTGATAATGCTTAAGCAGTTCCCCTCAGAATCCTTAATCCTTCATTTAAGATGTTGATGGCTGCATTCTGGTCGCGGCTCATTGTCATACCGCAATCGCATTT
>CAMONF010000083.1 GCA_946620335.1 uncultured Clostridia bacterium | reverse complement strand
GGCTCCGCCGGCACGATCATGATGTCGCGGCCGAAGCGGTCGATCATGACGCCGGCCAGGCGGTCGGGGCAGTGGAAGCTGACCCGGGCGTCGTAGCCGGAGAACATGCCGAAGGGCTTGCGGGAGAAGGCGGCCAGGTCGAAGCCGTCGAAGAGGTCCCGGCCCTCGCGTGGCGCGTCCACGATCTCCAGCTCCTGGATCTTGTCCACCCGGTAATGGCGGATATGCTCCGACCGGTGGTCGAAGGCCACCAGGTAGTAGTTGGCGTTGTCCCAGGTCAAGGTCCAGGGGGAGGCCAGGAACCAGGCGCCGCCGTGGCGGAGGACCAGCTGCTTTTTGGTGTTCCAGTCGCTGTATTTGAAGGAGACCCGCCGGTTCTCGCTGATGGCGGTGTGGAGGAGGTCGACGTTGCGGAGGATGGTTTCATTTCCTGTCTTGGCGCGGTTGAAAATGAAGACCTGCCGCTTTAAGGCGCTGGCCTGGTAACGGCTGGTCAGACGGGCCAGGCGGCGGATCAGGTCCTCGGACTTACCGGTGGGGATGAACCTGGCGGCCTGAACGGCGTCCACCAGGAGCTTGAGTTCGGGCAGCTCGAAGTCTCGCTCACCCGCGTAGAAGCCGTGTTCGGCCCCCTTTTTCTGGCGGATGTCCATGCCGTATTCCCGGAGCCTGGCGATGTCTGTGTAGATGGTCTTCCGCTGGGTCCGGATGCCGTATCGCTCCTCCATGATCTCGCCCAGGCGGTCTGCGGTGAGGACGTGGTCCGGGTCAGTCTCCGCAAGGAGGACATCCCGGAGGTAGAGGATCTTGAGTTTTTCGTCTGCCATAATGGTAAGGACTCCTTTGTCTGTGACGGGCGGCGTTCGAAAAATAAACGAACAAAATTTCCCGAAAATTTGTTCATTGTCCACGTACGTGGACTGTGGTGATGGTATTATATCATCAACAAGAGGAACAAAGCAAGAAGGAAGCCGAAAACTTCAGAAAGGAGACCGATATGATCAAGGGATATTCGACCGAGAATGGATACATGGGTTACGTAGGGAGTCGTTACATGCTGTTCGCTTCTGAGAGCGATTACCGGGATTATATGGAAGACTGAAGAGGACGGCTCCGCCCGCACGTCTGGGGAGAATGGACTGTGCGGGGGATTGCACACAGTGAAAAGGGGGTATAAAAGATGGCATTTGACAGGGAAAAGATGAGAGCAGTTATGGTCACCATGAGCAGCGGCAGCATCGCAGGGTTCAAGGACAAGAGGACAGGACATTTTACGCCGGTGATGACAATCCGGTCCACCCGAGACATGGATCGGTTCGTGGAGACCTATGATATCAGCGTCGTGAGCTTTGAGTGAGAATTGTGAGGCCCCATGACAGCAACTGCAGGGAGCTATGATCTCAGCGCTGTGAGCGGTGAGTGAGAGAGCTGCGGAGAACTATGATATCAACTGCAGGAGCTGGGATAACAGCGCCGTGAGCTGTGAGTGAGAAAAATGCAGAGAAATGCGGCTTGCGTGGCATGAGCTACAAGTAAGAATGTTTGTTGAGACAAAGAAATGGACCGCGTAAGCGGTCCGTTTCATTAAAGGAAGGGAACTCCGTCTCCCGACGGAACAGCCGGACGATGGTCCGGTGTCCTCCGACAGCTTGCGCTCTGCCGAAGAACTGCAAATGAAAAAAGGGTTTGTAAGTAATCTCAACTTACATGATTCATCATATATGAAAAATGTGTCATTTTTATGTTTTAACCATGAAAATCTCAGCGTACATCAATTTTTTCCTGCTATAATGAAGTCAGTTACTGCAGACGAAAGACTGCTCGCGTGTTTTTGAAGGGAGGCAGCCATGAATTTCGATAAACTGACAAAGTATCTTGACTCTGTATCCGAGATCTTTGGCATTCCGGCCTGCGGCATACAGGTGACGCTGGGAGATGAGGTGGTCTTCCGGCACACAGCCGGTTTCAGGGATGCGGCCGGTACCGAGAAGGCCCGGGAGGATGATCTCTTCAGGATTTTCTCCTGCACCAAGGTCATGACCATGTTCGCGGTCATGCAGCTGATCGAGCAGAACAAGCTTGGGCTTTACGACAAGCTGTCCGACTACCTGCCCGCATACAAGATTATGCGGGTGTCGGATGAGTTTGATTTCCGGCATCCAGAGCGGATGCCCAAGTCCACGGACCGTTGCCACATTGCCCACAATGAGATTCGGATCATCGATCTGATGACCATGTCGGCGGGCATGTCCTACGATATGTCCTCAGATGTGATTACCGAATTCCTGGCGGTTAATCCGGAAGCGGACACGCAGGAATTGGTGAGCGCGATGGCGAAGATGCCCTTGCTCTACGAGCCGGGGACTCGTATGCGCTACTCCCTTGCCCACGACGTGCTGGCGGCTGTGATCGAGGTGGTCTCCGGGGAAAAGTACTCCGATTACCTCCGCAACCATCTCTTTGGACCGCTGGGCACCACTGATTTTTATTTCCTGCTGGATGAGGACCAGGTCGGGCGCATGTCCCAGGCCTATGAGATGGATCCCCTCACAGGCAAAAAGATTCCCCAGGAGGGAAAGCTGACCTCAGCCCTCCGCTTCTCCGCCAATTACGAGAGCGGCGGTGGCGGCATGATCACCACGGTGGACGCCTACAGCAAGGTGGTCCAGGCGGTGGCCAACGGCGGCGTCGGAGCGAACGGCGTGCGGATCCTCTCCGAGGACAGCGTGCGGCTCTTCACCAACCGCTACACCTTCGGCCAGCTCCAGGAGGACTTTGACCGGATGGAGAAGCCGGCCTGCAGCTACGGTCTGGGCGTTTATGTGGTCACCGATACGGATGGGCTCCGCACACCGGCGGGCGTGTTCGGCTGGGACGGCGCGGCCGGTGCCTACACTATGATCGACCCCTTCAACAAGATCAGTATCACCTACATGCACCATATCCTTGGGTTCCCCATCGTCTATCAGAGGGAGCATCCGGTGATCCGGGAGATGGTCTACGAGGCGCTGGGGCTTTGAGTGGAAGGGCCCTGAGCAGCGTTGGCTTTATTCAGGGTTGATGCATGGCTTTTATGCATGTATAATGATGAGAACCCGGGCAGGAGAAGCTGACTGCCGGGTGACAAGAGAATAAAACATGGACGGTGCCGCCGGATGCCCTCCCTGGGAGGGCAGGCCGGCGGGTAAAAGGGAAGCAGGTGGAAGACCTGCGCGATCTCGTCACTGTGATGGAGGAGAGGCTGCCATGCTCTCGAAAGAGAGGTCACTGGGGAAAACCGGGAAGGCGGGCAGACTTGAAGATCCCTGAGCCAGGAAACCTGCCGTTTGCATGGGTACAGGAGGGCGTGACCGTTCTCCGGACCACGAGGCATTGGTCGTACCGGGAAAGTCCGCGCAGGGCGCGGACTACTTTGTGATGCCTGCGGACTTACTTCGCAGGCTCTTCTTTTCTGCAGGAGGGATTTGGAAAGAGGAGCGGTTCCTTTTCCGAATATCCGGGCTGAAAAGGAGTAGAAAAGTTCACGGAACTGATGCCGCGGAGCATTTGGAAGGGCTGGCTTATCGGAAATATGGTCGGTTCCTTTTCCAAAAATACTGATCTGAAAAGAGGTAGGTAGTTTCGCGGAGTCGATGCCTCGGAGCATATGGCAGGGCCTGTTGTCTTAGGCCGGTTGCCAAATATGCTGTAAGAGAGATGTGGTCCGGTCGGAGTCGGCATTCATTTGAACCTGTGCGAATGGCTTGTAATATGATCAAAGCGCAAGGCGCAGAAAGAGGTAAGCAATGAGAAGAAGAGCGGTAAAGTTGGCAGCGATTGTGATGGCAGCTGTGATGATGACGGCCTGCGGCAGCAGCGCTTCTTCATCCGGACAGGCGGCGGACAGCACCGCAGTATCTGAGGAGAAGGCTGGAGAGGAAGCTGCGGAGACAGCAGACGCTGCAGAAGAGACCGATGCAGCCGATGAAGGTGCGGCGGACGAAGCTGCCGAGGCAGCTGACGAGGCCGCTGAGGCAGTCGAAGAGGCTGCGGAAGGAGCGGAAGAAGAAGCTGAAGCGGGCGAGGAGGACGAGGAGAACTACGAGACCGGCGACGCGAGCCTGGATCTTGCGAGAAATGAAGACAACATCGGCGACAAGGAGCTTCTGGTCGTCAGCTTCGGCACCAGCTTCAACGACAGCCGCCGGATGACCATCGGCGCGATCGAAGCTGCCCTGGAGGAGGCATTCCCGGAATACAGCGTGCGGCGTGCATTTACCAGCCAGATCATCATCGACCACGTCAAGTCCAGGGACGGCATCGCCATCGACAATGTAGGCGAGGCCCTTCAGAGGGCTGTGGACAACGGCGTGAAGACCCTGGTCGTCCAGCCGACTCACCTCATGAACGGGTATGAGTACACGGACCTCATTTCCGAGATCGCCCAGTACGCGGACGCCTTCGAGCATCTGGAGATCGGGGAGCCGCTTCTGACCACCGACGCGGACTTTGCAGCTGTGGAGGACGCGGTCGTGGCGGCCACCGCCGAATATGACGACGGCGAGACGGCCATCTGCTTCATGGGCCACGGCACCGAGGCCGCTTCCAATGGCGTTTACGCCCAGATGCAGTCCCTTATGGACGCCGACGGACTGTCCAACTACTATATCGGTACCGTTGAGGCTTCTCCCTCTGTCGATGACGTGCTGGCAGCTGTCAAGGCAGGCAGCTACAAGCGCGTTGTGCTGAGGCCCCTCATGGTCGTCGCCGGCGACCACGCCAACAATGATATGGCCGGGGACGAGGAGGACTCCTGGAAGAGCATTTTCTCTGAAGCCGGCTATGAGGTGACCTGTGTCCTTGAGGGCCTGGGCCAGATCGAAGCCATCCAGGACCTCTATGTGGAGCACGCTGCGGCTGCTGTCGCCAGGGCTGAGGCGTGAGATAGGGCCTGGGAAAGCCTGGGGCGGTGAACAGCCGCCCGCTATAAAATACCTGTCAAAGGACGTAGGAATATGAGAAAATGGAAATCAGCAATGGCGGCCCTCGCGGCTGCCGCGCTCTTCCTGGCGGGATGCGGAGGAGCGAATACCGAGAACACCGAGGTGACCTCCGCGGAGACCGCTGAGGCAGCCGCTGAACCGGCAGCTGAGGAGGGCGCCTCCGAAGAGAAGGCCGGGGAAGAGTCTGCTTCCGGCGAGGCGGAAGCGGCCGGCTCTGAGGCCTCCGGCGGCACTGACCAGGTGGCCTCAGCCGGAGAAATGACGACCGTCGAGGACGTGGTGGAGGACTGGATGGTCCCCATCACGGCAGACCGCCTGAACGAGGGGACCTATCCTGTCACGGTCGCATCCAGCTCCTCCATGTTCAAGATCGCCGGCTGCGAGCTGACGGTCGCGGATGGCGCCATGACTGCTGTCCTCACCATGAACAGCACCAGCTACCTCTATCTGTACATGGGTACGGCGGAGGAGGCTGCGGCGGCGCCGGAGGAGGAGTTCATTTCCGCGGTGGAGACCGCAGACGGGGGGACCAGCTTCACGGTCCCGGTGGAGGCCCTGGACAAGGGCATCGACGTTGCGGCTTTCAGCCGGAAAAAGGAGAAATGGTACAGCCGGACTTTGGTCTTCCGGGCGGATTCCCTGCCGGCGGAGGCCCTCGGCGAGGGCTTTATGACCACGGCCGCGGACCTGGGACTCGCGGATGGCAGCTACACGG
>CAMONF010000082.1 GCA_946620335.1 uncultured Clostridia bacterium | reverse complement strand
GATAGGCGGCTGCTTTATAGGGCGGCTTCTTCATGAGACACTGGTCGATGCTTCCAGCGTGCTGGTCGAGATTGACAACCCGGCCTATGCCTGGGACGAGGCGGAGCGGGAGATCCGGGAACGCCGCCGAAGCTTCTATATTAAGAATGGGTTGATAGATACAGGGGTGGATGTTTGTACCTTTGGGGTTGAGTTCAGGCTGATGGAGGCTGTCGGGGAAGCTGCTGACAGGGAGGAGGTCTGCCGGAATTATGCCGATCTGTATCGTGTGTTTTTGCCGCCGAAGGTGTTCGAGAGGGTTGTTGTGATTCGAGGGTAATGGGGGGAACTGGGAATGAGGGACGGTTCCTTTTCCCACTTTTCGAGAAGGAAGAGAGGGAAAATGGGAATGAGGGACGGTTCCTTTTCCCACTTTTCGAAGAAAAGTGGGAAAAGGAACCGTCCCTCATTCCCATTTTCCACTAGCCCCCATTCGACATATTCCCAACATTTCATGCCATTTCAAGTGCATTTTATGCTCTTTTATCCAAATAGAATTCATTTGGTGATATAGTATTACCAGATATGTGCCAATTGTCTTTCTTGAGGAGGAGATTATATGGGACTTAAACATGCAGACGTGATCAGCAAATTGACACTTGATGAAAAATGCTACCTGCTGTCCGGCCGGGATTTCTGGTCCACCTACAGCTTCGAGAAGAAGGGTGTGCCCAGCATCAATCTGTCCGACGGACCTCACGGTATTCGTAAGCAGGAAGGCGCCGGCGACCAGCTGGGTCTGAACGGCTCCGTTCCCGCCACCTGCTTCCCGACCGCTGCGACCATCGCCAACAGCTGGGATCCGGCTCTGGGCGAAGAGATCGGCCGCAACCTCGGTGAGGAAGCCGCCTGCCAGGACGTCGCTGTCCTCCTGGGACCGGGCCTCAACATCAAGCGCAGCCCGCTCTGCGGACGTAACTTCGAGTATTTCTCTGAAGATCCCTACCTGGCCGGCAAGATGGCCGCCGGTTATATCCGCGGCATCCAGGCCAACGGCGTATCGGCCTGCCCCAAGCACTTCGCGGCCAACAACTCTGAGCTCCGCCGCCAGGCCAGCAACTCTGTCGTGGACGAGCGCACCCTGCGCGAGATTTACCTGACTGGCTTCGAAATCGCTGTCAAGGAGTCTCATCCGAAGAGCATCATGTCCTCTTACAATGAGGTCAACAGCGTATACGCTAATGAAAATGAACACCTGCTCCAGGAGATACTCCGCGACGAGTGGGGCTTCGACGGTTTCGTCGTCTCCGACTGGGGCGCCGGCAATGACTTCGTGGAAGGCGTCCGCGCCGGTTCCCACCTGGAAATGCCAACCACCGGCGGTGACTCCGCCGAGCAGCTGATCAAGGCCGTCAAGGCAGGCCGCATCGAAGAGAGCCTGGTCGACCGCCGCGTCGACGAGCTTCTCGACGTCGTTTTCCTGACCCACAAGGCCTTGGAGCCCTACAAGGGCAAGACCTTCGACGTGGAAGCCCACCACGCCGTCGCCAGAAAGGCCAGCGAGGAGAGCATCGTCCTCCTGAAAAATGAAGACAAGATCCTGCCGCTGGCAGAGGGCACCAAGGTCGCCATCATCGGTGACTTCGCTGAGACTCCCCGTTACCAGGGCGCCGGGTCCTCCGTCGTCAACCCGACCAAGCTTGACTCCACCATGGGCGTCATCGGCCAGTTCCCGCTGGATGTGGTCGGTTTTGAGAAAGGCTATCCGCGTGTGGGCGTAGGCGATCCGGCCATGCAGGCCGCGGCCGTTGAGCTGGCCAAGAAAGCGGACGTCGTCCTCCTTTACATTGGTCTCGACGAGATCTCCGAGTCCGAGGGTCTTGACCGTCAGAACATGAAGCTTCCGGCCAGCCAGGTGGAGCTCCTCAAGGCTGTCGCCGCCGTCAACAAGAACGTTGTCGTCGTCATGTCCGCCGGTTCCGCCGTTGAAATGCCCTGGCTGTCCTCCTGCAAGGCCATGGTCCACGGATACCTCTGCGGCCAGGCTGGCGCAGCGGCTGTCCTTAACGTCATCCTTGGCCAGGTCAACCCCGCCGGCAAGCTCTCTGAGACCTATGCCATCGCCTATGAGGACGTATCCAGCGCCCCCTACTTCCCGGCCAAGCAGCGCAGCGTAGAGTACCGCGAAGGTCTCTACGTCGGCTACCGTTACTTCGAGACCGCGGGCAAGCCTGTTCTCTTTCCCTTCGGCTTTGGTCTTTCCTACACCACCTTCGCTTACAGCGATCTGACAGTGTCTGACAAGGCGGTGAGCTTTGTCCTCACCAACACCGGAGACCGCGACGGCGCCGAGGTCGCGCAGGTCTACGTTTCCGCGAAGAAGCCGTCTGTCTACAGACCCAAGAAGGAACTCAAGGGCTTTGCCAAGGTCTTCCTGAAGGCCGGCGAGAGCAAGAAGGTCACCATCCTTCTCGATGACAAGGCTTTCCGGTATTTCAACACCGAGACCAACAAGTTCGAGATCGACGGCGGCGCCTACGATGTCATGGTCGGTGCTTCCGTGGCCGATATCAAGCTTTGCGGCGAAGTCACTGTCCAGGGCACGGACGCTCCGCTTCCCTGCAGTATCGACGATCTGCCCAGCTACCGCGACTGCAAGATCGGAAAGGTATCTGATGCTGAGTTCACCAAGCTCCTCGGACATCCGATTCCGGACGGCAGCTGGACCGGCAATCTTCGCATGAACGATGCCATTGCCCAGCTCTACTACGCAAAGAGCCTCAAGGCCAGACTTGTGGGTAAGGTCCTCCAGGGCATCCTCAACAAGAGCATGGCCAAGGGCAAGCCGGACCTCAACATCATCTTCATCACCAACATGCCCTTCCGCGCGATCGGCAAGATGGCCGGCGGCATGGTGAGCCAGGATATGTGCGAGTCCATCGTCACCATCGTGAACGGCCACGCCATCGCCTTCTTCAAGGGCCTCGGCGGTATCATCGGCGGCTTCTTCCGGCAGAGTAAGATTCAGAAGAAGGCCAAGAATATGAAGTGATTTCATTTACAGAGTAAATGATCTAAAGATTAAGGAGATTTTATGGGAAATTTCGCTGAGAAACACCCCAAACTGGCCCAGTGGATCCGTGAGGGTGGTCTCTTCCTTATTTTCAGCTACGTTGTTACATTCCTCAAGTGGGGTCTTCTGACCTTCCTGCCGGCTCTTTTCCACGGTCTTGTGGGCGATGTCGCCTGGACCTGGCCGGGCATCAATGTTCAGGTCATGGGCGTTCCGCTGACCCTTGCCATCATCGGCAACAGCCTGGCGGACGGCGGTCTGGCCTTCACCCTGGCCAACCTGTCCTCCATCTTCATCGGTGAATGCATCAACTTCCCGCTGCAGCGCAACATCACCTTCCGGAGCAAGGGACCTGTCCTTCCCCAGCTGGGATTCCATTTCCTGGGAACTGTGGCCGTATTCCTTGTCATGAACCTCTTTACCTGCATTTGGAATCCGGTCACGGCTGCTTTCAATGTGCCGGATGCCATTCGCAACATCGTGACGACAGTCGTCACCGGCGGTGTGTCCATGGTCATTATCTTTGCCATCGATAAGACCGTATTCAGCGAGAATTTCGGCAAGAAAAAGGCATGAGGTTTTTACGGAAATAAATACAGCTCTGAAAAAACTGGGAATCAGGGACGGTTCCTTTTCCCACTTTTCATTTTTGAAAAGTGGGAAAAGGAACCGTCCCTTATTCCCAGTTTTCCCGCTTTTCATTTTTGAAAAGTGGGAAAAGGAGCCGTCCCTGATTCCCGGTTTTCCCACAGTCTCTTAGCAGGGCGGGGCGAAGGTGTTCGGAATTGACCTTGATAATTCACTATATTTACTGTAACATTTATACAGTAAGCACACATCCAAAAGACAAGAGCGGTCTGACAGTGGAGGCAGATATGAGGGCAATCAGCTTTGACAGTTGGGAACGAAAAGACATCTACGAGTACTATTCAAAGATTTCCAACCCCTTTTACATGGTAACCTTCCGTCAGGACGTCACGAGACTTTACCGTTACGTCAAGGCCCACGGACTTTCCTTCTACCAGGGAATGATCTGGGCGTGCACCCAGGCCGTGAATGATGTCAGCGCCTTCCGCGTCGTTATGCGGCAGGAAGGACCGGTCCTTCTGGACAGACGCGATCCCAGCTTTACGGACCTGAAGCCCGGGGCAGAGCAGTTCCATATCGTGACCATGGCCAATATTCCGGAGATTGACGCCTTCTGCCGCGAGGCGACAAGGCTCAGTCGCGCCCAGGAGTGCTTTATCGACGAGGACAAGGAGGGGGACACGCTGATCTATTATACCTGCCTTCCCTGGATCGACTTGACAGCCCTGACCAATGAGCGTGACTTATCTACGCCGGAGGCCCTGGCTGACAGCATTCCCAGAATCGCCTGGGGCAGATTCAACCGTGAAAATGAGAACATCACGCTGGGTATATCCGTGGAGGTCAACCACCGATTCATCGACGGCCTTCACATCGGGCGTTTCGCAGAGAGGCTTACGCACTATATTGAAGAGCTGAACCCTTGAAAGTAATGCCTTGGGAAAAGATTGTCTGTGCAGTGTTTTTCGGGGGAGAAACCGCCGGACAGAAAAAGCTCCGGTGCAAAAGAGAACGGGTTATCTCGCGGTACCGGGCAGAACATGAAAGAGGAATTTATGAACGAAGAGAACAAAATCGACTACTCAAAATCGGACCTGTCTGTCTTTATTTCCTATATTAAACCCCACAAAAAGCTGTTCGCCATCGACATGCTGCTTTCTGTGGGCATCGCAGGTATCGATCTTGCCTTTCCCTATATCACCAGAAAGGCCATGAACAGCTATCTTCCGCAGAAGCTGTATACCCTCTTTTTCACAGTCATGGGAATCGTGCTAGCGGCCTATCTCCTCAGGGCTTTCTTCCAGTATCTGATCACCGTCATTGGGCACGGATACGGGACGCTTGTGGAGGCGGACATGCGGCGGGACGTTTTCGCCCACATGCAGCGACTGTCCTACAGCTTTTTTGACCGGAACCGGACCGGCGTGCTGTTGGCCAGGGTGACCAACGACCTCTTTGAAATCGTGGAGCTGGCCCACCACGGCCCGGAGAACATTCTGACCTGCACGCTGACCATCATCGGCGCGGTCGCCATCCTTCTCTTCATCAATCCGGGTCTTACCCTGGTGCTGATCGTTCTCCTCCCTGTCGCCATCTTTTACTCCATGCGGCAGCGCCTTCAGATGCGGAATGCCAACAAGGAGGTCAAAAAGAAGACCGGCGAGATCAACGCGGCCATTGAGAGCGGCATTTCCGGTATCCGGACCTCCAAGGCCTTCGCCAATGAAAAGGCGGAGGAGGACAAGTTCGCTGAGGCCAACGAGAACTTCAAGCGGAGCAAAGTGGACTATTACAAGGCCATGGGCAAGTTCATGGGCGGCATGGAGGCGACCATCGGCCTCATGCAGGTGGCGGTCATCACTGTGGGCGGCGGAATGCTGATGAGGGGAACTCTCGACCTCGTGGATCTGCTGACCTTCACGCTCTATGTATCCACCTTCACCACACCCGTCCGAAAGCTCACCCAGTTCATGGAAATCTATACCCAGGGCACGGCCGGCTTCTCCCGCTTCCTTGAGATCATGCGGACCGAGCCGGAGATCCAGGATGCGCCGGACGCTGTGGATCTGACGAATGTCACCGGCCGCATCACTTATGAGAACGTGAATTTCCATTACAACGACGGCACGGAGGTCCTGAAGAACATCAATGTCACCGTGGAGCCGGGGACCACGCTGGCCCTGGTCGGATCTTCCGGCGGCGGCAAGACCACCATGTGCCACCTGCTGCCGAGGTTCTACGACGTGACCGGCGGGGCAGTCAAAATCGACGGCATCGACGTGCGGAAAATCACCCAGGAAAGCCTGCGCAAGAACATAGGCATCATTCAGCAGGATGTCTTCATGTTCGCCGGCACCATCATGGAAAATATCCGCTACGGCCGTCCGGATGCTTCGGACAAGGAAGTGATCAACGCGGCCATCAAAGCTGAGATCCACGATGAAATCATGGCCCTCCCCGACGGCTACCATACCTTTGTCGGTGAGCGCGGCGTT
>CAMONF010000081.1 GCA_946620335.1 uncultured Clostridia bacterium | reverse complement strand
CCCTGCCCGTTGACCCATCATAAGGTGAATCTGTAGCTGCCGCTGACCAGGGTCGCGGGAGCATGTCCCGGGAGAACGAGGGTGGCGGTGGTGCTGACGGGGACAGTGGCCTCGATGGCGGAGCCTTTGCCGGTCCGGGTCAGAGCGACCTTGATCTCGCCGTATGGTGTTTCAAAGTGCCCCTCGGCGCGGCCGAAACCGTGGAGGTCCGGCTGGAGGGTGAAATGCCGGTAGCCCGGGGCGGATTCGTCGCGGCGAATGCCCAGGACGTAGGCGTAGAACCATTCGAGGACGGCGCCCAGGGAATAATGGTTGAAGGAGTTCATGTTGTTGTGGCCGCCAAAGCCCTTTTCGGTGGTGAAGGAATCCCAACGCTCCCAGACGGAGGTGGCTCCCTGAGTCACCGGATAGAGCCAGGACGGGCACCCGGTCTGGGTGATCAGCCGGTAGGCGTCGTCGCTGTGGCCTGTCTCCGTCAGCATGGAGCAGAGAGGCGCCGTGCCGTAGAAGCCGGTGCTGACCAGCCAACCGTTCTGGCGGGTACTCTCGCTGAGCCGGTCGCCGACCTTGGAAATGAGCCCATCCTCCACCATGTGGAAGGCCAGCGGCAACGCATAGGAGCACTGCGTGTCGTCCTTTGTGCGGCCGTCAGCGTCGAACCATTTCTCGTTGAAGGCCTTCTTGAGGTCGCCATAGAGCTTTTCGTAGTGGCAGGCGTCCTCAGTCTCCCCGACAGCGGCAGCCATCCGGGCCATGATCCTGGCGTTGTAGCCGAAGAAAGCGTGGCAGATGAGCTGCACGTCCGTCTCCACCGGCGCCAGCCAGTCGCCGAGGGTCATGGGCGCGGCGATGTCGCCGGTCTCGGCGTCCTTTTGCTCGGTGTAGTTCATGAAGGCCTTCATGGCCTGGTAATTCTCTTTTACGATGTCCAGGGCTCCGTACTGCTGGTAAAGCTCCCAGCAGACGTGGAGCGGTGCGCTGTTGTAGGTGTAGCCGCCAAAACCGCCGCCCACAGGCGCAATGTTGGGGAAGCACCCATTCGGAGCCTGGAGGTCCCGGCTGGCCTTCAGCCAGCGGCGGTAGAACTCCCGTGTGTCGGCATTGAAGGTGGCCGTGCGGGAGAAAATGGAGGTGTCGCCGTTCCAGCCCATGCGTTCATTTCTCTGCGGGCAGTCCGTGGGAACGCTGATAAAGTTGGACCGCATGGACCGCCTCACGTTGTCCATGAAGAAATTGACCAGGTCGTTGTCCACCCGGACGTCACCGGTGAATTCCCGGACGGAGGACAAAGTCACAAAGTGCACGTCCTCTACAGCCGGCGCCTCAAGAACGCCGCTGATCTCGATATAGCGGCAGCCGCGGAAGGTGTAGCGAGGCATATAGACCTCGCCCGCCGCATCGCCCCTGAAGGTGTAGAGGTCGGTGCAGTCGGCGTCGCGCAGGTTCTCCACCATGAGGGTCCCCACCCGGCCGGCAAATTCCGGGAAGTCGGGGCAGAGGATCTCGGCGAAGCGGAGCTGGGCAGTTGTCCCCCGGAAGCCTTTCATTTTCACCTTGGGAACGCCGGCTACGTTGACGCCCAGGTCGTAAATGAAGACACCCGGCCGGATCTCCGTGACGGATTTCGCGGTCAGTTCGTCGCCGGCGTACACGCCATCGCCCGTCTGGCCGACGATTTCCGGCTCCGTCAGGTTGACGCAGGGCCACTTGGTGAAGGCATTGCCCTCGACGTCCTCAAGATGGAGAGGCGTCACTCCGACCACGATCGGCTTCTTCCAGTTCCTGTCGTCGTAACCTGCCTCCGCAAAACCGGCGAAAGCGTCCTCCCGGGTCGCGTCATAGTGCTCGCCGTGGAAGAAGCTGGCGTAGGTCCAGGGTCCTTCGCCCGACCAGCGCCAGGTCTCGGGATCGGTCACAATCGCCTCGCGGGTGCCGTCCTCGTAAGTCAGGACCAGCTTGGCCAGGAGAGATTCCCGGTCGCCCCAGTAGTTGAAGTTGCCCTGGGCAAAGGTCTGGCTGTCGCACCACCAGCCGGAGGAGAGGATCACGCCGACGGCATTTTTGCCGGGATGGACGCACTCCGTCAGGTCGTAGGTCTGGTACATGAGGGTCCTGTCGAACTGGGTCTGGCCCGGGTTGAAAAATGTGTCCGTGATTTCATTTCCATTGATCTGGCAGTCGTAAATGCCGCGGGCCGTGATATAGAGGCGCGCAGCGGCGAGGGGCTTGTCAGCGACCTCGAACTCCCGGCGCAGCATGGGGATCGAAGTGTGGCTGGGGTCGAAGGTCAGCTTGCAGTCCGCTTCGACGGTATCGGCACAAATTTCGACCTCCGTGAAATCCTCGCTGGGAAGAAGGGGCGCATGCTCCTCCGTGCCGCGGAAGCAGAAAGCGGCCGGCTCCTCATAGACGACGGCGCAGGGCTTTCTCAGGTTCCGGACCTTGAGGTCCCAGAAATCCGCGCTCTGGCCCTGCTTCATGTAGAAGCCGATCCGGTTGAGGCGGGGATAGGTGTTGACGTCATTGGGACCCATGGGGTTGAGCTGGCGCGGGCCCTCTTCCACTGCTCCCCAGGGCATGGTCTGATGCGTCACGTCGACCCGATGGCCGTCCAGGTAGGTCCAGGCGCAGTCGCCGGTCACGCGCACGTCCAGAAAATGGGCGTCGTAGAGGTTCTCCGCCGTGATGACAGGCTTTTTCTCCGGATCATCCACATCTACGAGAGGCAGGGAGACCCAGGGCCTGTCGGCGCTGTCATCGGAGGCGATGCCCACGCGATAGATATCAAGAACCGCCGGAATCGTCGCCGCGTTCACGTCGAACCGGAAGTAATTGTCACGATCTGTAATTCTCTTATCCTGGTCGCCAAAGACCAGACCGCAGCAGGTGCTGCCATCCTTTAGGCGGAAGTTAACGGAAATGCCAAACACGCCCCGCGTCCCCGCGTCCAGAGTCGGCTCGGCAGAGCCGATCCACTCCGCGCCTTCCCAGGCAGCCATAGTCGGGTCCATGAGACCTGTCTCAAAAAAGCTCTCCGCCTCTGCCTTCTCCCCGTGATTGTCTGTGACGCAGAGAGTCACATAGTAACGGGTGCAGGGGGCAAGGATGCCTTCCGGGCAGGAAAGGCCCGTGGAGCAGTCGCCTGACAGCTCGCCGCTGTCCCACGTGTCTGCCGCGCCCGGCTCGGTGCCCAGGGTGAGGCGGCAGGAGGCCTGGCAGGTGTTCCTTTCATCGCTGGCCAGCTTCCAGGAGATGACGGGGCTTGCGTTATCGATTCCAAGGGGATTCGTGAGATATTCTGTTCTTAAGTCGTATATGGTAAGTGACATAGGGTTCCTCACTTTGCTTCGGCCGACAAGCGGCCCTATTTTTCTCCTATCATACCACAGGGGAGGAAAAGTGGGAATGAGGGACGGTTCCTTTTCCCAGTTTTCAAAGAAAACTGGGAAAAGGAACCGTCCCTCATTCCCACTTTTTCACAGACCCTAAAAAAACCGGAGGACCAAGTCCTCCGGTTCTTGTCTTTCGTCAATTATTCGAAGTAGCCACCCTTAACATAGCCGGTGACGCCAGCGTATTTGACCTTATACCAGTTGCTGCCCACGTAGGAGAGAACCAGTACGCTCTTGCCCTGGGGGATGACCTTGACGATGTTGGCCTTGGAAGCGGTGCTGGTGGTGCTCCGCAGGTTCAGGGCCGTCTTGGTCTTCTCATAGTAGTTGGCCATGCGGGACTTGTCGTCGGTGAAGTGGCCGGTGCGGATGTAACCGGTCTTGGTCACGGTCTTGCCGCCGGACTTGTAGCTGTACTTGGCCCTTGCCCAGTAGTTCTTCTCATAGCTGAGAATCGTGACCTTGCTGCCCTTCTTGAGGACATAGATGATGTTGCTGGTGCTGGCCGTCGACATGCTGCTGCGCATGTAGAGGTCTTCAGCCACGACACGAGTCTCCGTCTTGGGGGTCGTCTCCTTGGCCTTTAAGTACTTGGTGTAAATGTAGCCTGTGTAGGACTTGCTGCCCTTCTTGTAGGTTACCTTGCTCCAGTTGCCTGTGGTGGACGTGACGGATACGGAAGCGCCCTCCGGGACAACGACCTTGATCTTGCTGCCCACGGTGGTCGGCTTGTCGCGGAGATTGACGGCGGTGGTGGCTACCTTGGTTGTGGCGGCGGCTACCGGCTGCTGGGTGACAATGAACATGGAAAGGACCATGACAATGACCAGCATCAAAGCTGTAAGACGTTTTTTCATGTTGCGATTCCCTCCTTTTACAGTTTTAACACTGCATTTCTTATTTAAAAGCTAAGACCTTGTCCGGCCAACTTTTTCAGTATAGCATTATAGTACCTTGTGCGCGAACTTTTTTCAAGAGTGTTCCGTTTATTTTTTGATAATCGAAACAATTGTTTAAATTATCTCAAACATTTTTTAATATCCTCTGAATATTCAATTATTTGATATAACCGCCGACCCAGCGTCGCAAATCCCAGATAACAGCCATCGGCATATCTTTCCGCCTGTCAGTCAGAATCCTGCATGCAGCCCTCCAAAGCCGTCGAGGCTCCTGGCCGGACGGTCGCCGTTGGTCAGACAGGATCCCGCATGCAGTCCTCCAGGGCCTCAGAGATATTGGCCACGACCTTGGTCACCTGCCGCTGCACCTCCTCCGGCGCATAGGGGAAGGTGTAGGAGACGTCAGAGGCGAGGAGCAGGGGCAGGTCATTCAGGGAATCCCCGATGCCGTAAATCTTACAGTCACCGTAATACTTCCGGATCACCTCGACGCCCTCTCCCTTGGAGCAGCCCTTGGGGGCGATATCCACCTCAATGACGTTCTGGAAGGCGTTCAGGGCATCCCCGAACTTGGCGTTCATCTCCGCGGTCAGGGCAGCCGCCTCCTCCAGCGTCTCACAGTGGATGCCCAGGCCGTGGACCATGCCCGCCGGGGCATCGTCCATACCGGTGATCACATTGTAAGCGCCGGGATAGTCCATCTCCTCGAAGACGTTGATCACGCCGTCGATGTCGATGGAGATCCTGTTGCCCCTGGGCTTCACCAGCTTCACGATCTGATCGACCACGTCCCTGTCCACGCCCAGCCGGCGGATAGCTTCGAACCTGCCGTCCACAATGTTGGACCCTGTGCTGGTGATGTAGAAGTCCGGATCAAAAAAGCCGCTGATAAAGGGCGTAAGGCCGCCGACCTGCCTGCCGGTGCAGAGCCCGAAAATGTTCCCCGCCGCCTGAAATTCCTTGATCTTCTCCACTGACTCCGGAGGCAGCTTGACCTCCGCCTTGTAGAAATACAGCGTTCCGTCGAAGTCGCTCGCAAATACTTTCTTCATATTGTTCATCCCCCGCCGCTTTGGTGGTATTCATTTCTCCTGCGGGCGCATCCGACCAAGGCTGCATCCCATCCGCCTGTCACAAGGCGCCTTCAGCAGCCAGCCCTTGCCGCCCTATTTCCATCAGATCACAAATTCGTCCGTCACAGAAGCCTTGAGGTTGTATATCTTCATGCTGCCGTTATCGGAGATCGTGTATCCGTGCTCGCCCTCCGTCGGATAGATGTGGGTGGTGAAGGTGCGCTCGCCGTCATTGATGTAGAGCTCCAGCGAGGACCTGTCGATGAAGGCATGGATGTTCCTGAGGCCGTTCACCGGAACTTCCAGGACCTCGAAGACCTTCTCGTTGAAGCGCTTGTCCATGCCTCTTCTGTCCACGGTCAGCACGCCAGCCGCCTCATCGTAGCGGAGGGTGACGCCGCCGGAGCCGTCCGGGCGGGTGAAAAGGGCAAGGTCCGCATTTCCACCGGAGAAGGCGATCTCAAGCTCGCAGATGTCCGGAAGCGTGCCGTCGGCGGCAGCCTCTCCGGTCCTCAAGGAGACGAGGCCTTCCACCGGCGTCTGCACGAGCTTCCCGTCACGGATTCTGAGCTCTCTGGGCAGGCTCATGCTGCCCTCCCAGTCCTCCTCCTCGGTGGGATAATGGTTGTCGGGCAGGCCGATCCAGGCCACCAGGATCGCCTTGTCAGGATCGGCCACATTGGCTGCGCACTGGGCCGCGTAGAAATCAAAGCCGTAATCCAGGTACTGGTAATCGCCCTCGGGCGTGAAGGTCAGGGTGTCGTAATCCATCCGGCCGATGAAGTAGACGTTATGGTTGGTGCTGTTCCCGCGTCCCGGCAGGGTCGTATACTGCGGCGAAAAAATGAGAACATCCTTCCCGCTGATGTTCACGATGCAGGGGCACTCCCACATCCCGCCGAAGTCCTCATAGCCCGGCACATGGAGCTGGCCCGCAAAGCGCCAGCCGCTAAGCAGCTCCTCCGACTCGTAAATGAGCGCCGTGCCCTTCTTGTCCAGGGTCTGGGCGCCGATGAAAATGTAATATTTTTTCTTCTCGGGGACATAGATGATCTTGGGGTCCCGCTGGTGCTCGGCGTAATCCTCCCTTGGTCCAAAGAGGGGCTTGTCCAGCTTCACCAGCCTGCCCTCCTCGTCCATCCTGGCCGCGCAGGTGAAGGGCGTTCTCACCCAGTTCTCGTCCCTGTGGTTGCCGGTGTAGAAGAAGTACATGTCGTCACCGTAGGCGAAAGCCGAACCGGAGTGGCAGCCCTTATTGTCATAGAAGGTGTCCGGGTAAATGCCTACGCCGCAGTTCTCCCATGAAACCAGGTCCGGGGATACGGCGTGATACCAGTACTTGAGTCCGTGAACGGCGCCCCAGGGGCACCACTGATAGAATAAATGCCATTTTCCCTCGAAGAAGGCGAAGCCGTTGGGATCGCTGGAAAGGCCGGTCACCGGCTGAACGTGGTACTTCTGGCGGTACCAGGATTTTTGGATGGCTGCATAGAGGTCCTTCACATCATCCGGGCCTTCCAGTACACGGTAACGCTCCTCAAGGGTCCATTCTCTTTTCATGTCGGATTCCTCCATAAACTGTTTTTCTGACCGGAGACCCTTCTCCCTTCACAGCGAAGGCCTCCCTCTGAATTGATTTGGGGATACATTGCGGGCAGGAGCCCGGCAAGTATATTCATTATATCAAAAATCGCCTGGTTTCTCCTCAGAGTCGAGGCCATTGGTTAAATTTTGTGAAAATTTATCACTAACTCGGCCATATGTCGTGCAGAATGCACAATCGAGCAGGGGATACCTGCTCGATTGCTCAAAACTGATAGTAAGCTTGTTTGTTCTTATTTCCCAGAGCGCTCCCGCCACACACGTCTCAGTGTCTCAAGGACCTGCCGGTTCGGGTGGCCGGTCTTCAGGAGGCGCGAATTGTCCGCCCCCAGCATTTCCGCGGCGAAGGCGCCCACGGCTCTGGAACGGGACTCGCCGCCGTAACAGTGGACGAGCAAGGTCTCCGCCCCGCCCATGGTCAGGATGAAGTCGATCACATCCCGGGCCTGGTCTTCGGAAAAGAGCGTTGCCCCGTCGACCGGTTTTTCGATATCGTCGAAATACAAGGTCAGCGCTCCCAGGCAGAACTCGCTTTCCTGAAAGCGGAAGCCGAATCCCCGCGTGTGGGTGTCCTGAATGGAGATCACCGCGTAGGTATCCTTCCGCGGCGCGAATTTCCGCTGGCCCGCAGGATAATAGTGGTCCATCACATAGTCAAAGGCATCGTAGACAGACTTGACGAGAATTCGCTTCATATCATACCTCTCTGTCCTGTATCCTTTATTTCCGGGATCGCTTTGACGCGTTCTGCTGTCATCCGCATTCCCGGCCCTAAGCAGGGAGCGGGCTCAAATTAAGGCCGATGCCTTCAGACCACATGCTGCGCCTTCACGCCATGGCCGGCGCGAAGAAGTCCAGGATAGCCGCGATGGCCAGGTCCATGCCCGAGGGGTTCGAGAAGCGATGGTCTTCATTTTCCACCGGGACGAACTCGATCACATTGTCATCCGCGAAGGCGGCGACGTCATCGATGGGAATGATTTCGTCCTTGGTCCCGTGGAGGATCAGGATATCATCCGCAAAGTCCATGTAATCATGGCGGCGCAGGTCCTCATCCTGGAGGTCCTGAAGGAACTCTTTGTTGATCTTGACCTTGCGGTCGAAACCGACCAGAACGTCCTTCCCTTTTTCCAGCTTCTCCATATCCTCAGGGTTAATAATGCTGTGGGTGATGACCGAATACATATCCACGGCCGGGCACCGGAGGGCGACCTTTCGGAAGGGGTTGCCCTTGTCCGCCAGGTATTTGAGCACCAGAAAGCCGCCGAAGCTGGTGGCGTAGGAGAATACATCCTCCGCCCCCAGACGTGTTTTGCAGTCGTCGACAATCAGTTCTATGTAGGTCAGGCAATCAGAGAGCAAAAGCTTCTTCTTGCCGTCCCCGCCGTGGCAGGGCAGGTCGAAGGTCACGACCGCCGACTTTTTGAACCGGGAAGTGGCCCGCATGGCGAACCGCTCAGCTGCCTTATTATCCTTATGGCCGCCGAATCCGTGACCGAAAATGACGACCTTCTCAATTTTGTGCACGTCGTTGCAGTACAACTTGCAGCGGATGCTGTGACCCGCCGTGTTAATGTCATAATATCTTGTTATCATTTGAATATACCCTCTCTGTATGGATGTCCGGCAAGACCGGTGTCAGCGGGCAGGTCTCTGCGCTCAGGCGGCAGCTGACTCTTCAGCGAAGGAGCTGCCTCCCGCTCAGAGGACAACCCTCTGTTGCCTGAACGCGGACACTGCGAGGGTGCATAAAGTGGCGATCTGCCGCCTGTCCGGGTAAAGCGCATCGAGTGAACACTCCTGCGCATTTTTCCCTTTAATGTCCTGCGACAGACGCCGGCCTTGCCGGAATATCGTTGCTGTTGTATAGGTTGACCAGGTGCCAGCCCGTCTTGGCGATTCTGACCACAGTGGCCCTTCCGGCCTTGATAGCCGGACTCTCGACGACCATGGTGTTCCCGGAGGCGGTGGCGCGGAAGGTATCCGCCGGAAGTTCCTCTCCGTCCTGGATGATCTGAAGGCCGCCGGGGGTCTCCGCCCCGATGACCTGGCCGTAGGGAACGGTCTCCTTGAGGGTCAGTCCGTCGCCGGCATTGGCAAATGAAAGCACGGCCCGGCCGTCCGAAATGGCCGCCTCAAGCAGGGTCGGCGCCTTGCAGAGCACGTCGTCCCCATAGACCTTATTCTCAGCCAGCAGGGCCAGGCGACGGCCTACGGGCTGTTTTTTCTTGGGATGAATGTCGAACTGCATACCCACGTCGGAGGTTACCGCCATGCCTGTGCCGGGCACGGTGTCCTCCGTATACTGCTGGGCATCGCGAATCTTTGCGTAGGGCTCGCCGACGCATTCCATCCAGTGGTCGAGGCCTGCAATCTGGGTGAAGAGGAAGGGAAGCTCCTCTCCCCAGAGCTTCCGCCAGCTTCCGATCATGGCCGGGAATACCAGATGGTAGAGCTCCGGATGGGTATCGCCGTCGGTCTCGCCCTGGTACCAGATCACGCCGCGGATGCCGTAAGGAGCCAGCGGCTTCAGCATGGACTCATAGAGACCGCAGGGCCTCCTCTCGTACTTCGGTCCCACAGCAGGCAAAAAGGCCGTCGGATCAAGGTTGGATACGTCGACGCCCATCTGGGCCAGCATGCCCATGAATTCCTCCATGGTGCATCCGAACAACAGCTTATCGCCGATGGGGTCGGCCAGCTGGTCAGTTCTGTAGGAGCCCGGGTTGTTCCGGAAGTTCCGGTCGTATTCCTCCAGGTCCAACTTGCTGATGGCTTCCTTGTACTCGTCGAGGAAGACCTGGCCGCCGCCCTCTATAAGGTCCTGCTCGGGCATCCAGGCGCAGGCCGGGGTACCGCCCCAGTTGCAGCCGATGATGCCGACAGGGATATTGTATTTATTTTCCAGCTCGGAGGCGAAGTACCAGCCCACGGCCGAGAACCGCTCCAGCTGCTCCGGCTCCGGCTTTCTCCAGAAGCCGTACTCCTTGCTGTAATCCGCCTCATGGATTTGCTCCGGATAGGAGACCTCGGGATAGTCGAAGAAGCGGATATTCCTGCCCGCGCACTTCTCCTTCTCGGAAGCGATGTCAGCGTCGTAGCGCATGTGGAATTCCATATTGGACTGACCGCCTGCCAGCCATACCTCGCCCACCATGACGCCGGTAAAGGTAAGCGATTCATCGCCGGCTGCGATTGTCATGGTCTCGTCGAAGGAGGTCTCAAGGGGAGGAAGAAGTACGCAGAAGGCGCCTTCCGCGTCCGCGGCAGAGCTTGCGCTGATGCCCTGAATCGTTACCGTCACCTCTGCGCCGGGCGCTGCGGTTCCCCAGACAGGGATCTTCTTTCCGCGCTGCAGAACCATATTGTCTCCGAAAATCATAGCTGTCTTTAACATAGGTGCCTCCAGAAATCATATATGAAAACTGTACTGTGTTTTCCGCCGAATTGGTCTCTTTCTTCTCAGCGTGCTTTCGATAAAAATCCTTTTCCAGTATAGCATAAAGGGCTTTCCCTGCCAAAGGATTTTGAGGCCTCCAATATTTGAAAAACGTTTTCAAATCAGTTGATTTCCCTCGCCCGCACGGTATAATTTGTTTCAATTCTCGTAAAAAAAAGAGATGCATAGACGGAAAACTGGAAAAGGAACCGTCCCTGATTCCAGTTTTCCGTCCCTGATTCCTCAGGCAGTGGAGCACAGAGACCGCCTGTATTCGAGAATTGAAACAAATTATACCATGCGGGCGAGGAAAGTTAACAGATTTGAAAACGTTTTTCAAATATTGGCGGCCTCAAAATCCTTTGGCAGGGAAAGCCCTTTATGCTATACTGGAAAAGGATTTTTAT
>CAMONF010000080.1 GCA_946620335.1 uncultured Clostridia bacterium | reverse complement strand
CCGTCGTGCTTCAGGCAGGTTGCTAGAGCCGTCTGGCGACAGGCGGTCCAGATAGATGACCGTACAACGACATAACCCGGCTTATCGCTCTGCCGGGCATAAAAAAGACAGGAGGACCAAGTCCTCCTGTCTTTTTTATACGGTAAATCTCTGCTGTTCCACTCCGGTAAAGACGGCCAAATCCCTGATGCGAAGCAGAGGAGCCAAAACAATTCTCCTGACCGCATCCCCGCAGGGCTAAGGGAAGGAGAATTGTTTTGGCGGATCGTCTTATCAGCCATTCCCTGGCCAGCCCCTTCCGGTAAATCCCTGTTATTCCACTCCGGTAAAGACGGCCAAATCCCTGATGGGAAGCAGAGGAGCCCAAACAATTCTCCTGACCGCATCCCCGCAGGGCTAAGGGAAGGAGAATTGTTTTGGCGGATCGTCCTTTCAGCCCATTCTCTGGCCAGCCCCTCCCGGGAAATCACTTCTTCCCGGTGTAGCGGGTGTCGCAGTACATGCAGCGGTAGAGCTCTTTCTCTTCGTCGGCCAGGTAGAAGACATGGTCGAGGCCCTGCTCGATGGAAGTGATGCAGCGCGGGTTGCGGCACTGGATGATGTTGGTGATTCTGGAGGGAAGCTTGAGCTTCAGCTTGTCGACGCTCTCGCTGTTCTTGATCACGTTGACTGTGATGTTGTGGTCGATGTAGCCCAGGACGCCCAGGACGTCCAGGGGAAGAGAGTCGATGGGGCACTCAACCTTGATGATGTCCTTACGGCCCATCTTCTCGGAGCGGGCGTTCTTGATGATGGCGACAGTGCAGTCCAGGGACTTGAGCTTTAAGTCGCGGTAGATGGTCATGGCCATGCCGGCCTTGATGTGGTCGAGAACGAAGCCTTCCTTAAGAGCGCCGATGCTTAAGGTGTCTTTGTATTTATTATTCATAGTCGCGCCTCCTTCAGGCATCCACGTCGATGCCGAGCAGTGTCAGGATGAGTGCCATGCGGACGTAGACGCCGTACTGGGCCTGCTTGAAGTAGACGGCTCTCGGGTCTTCGTCCACCTCGACGGCGATCTCGTTAACACGGGGAAGCGGATGGAGGACCAGCATGCCCTCGGGGGCCAGCTCCATCTTGTCGCGGTCCAGGATGTAGAAGTCCTTCATGCGGACGTAGTCCTCTTCGTTGAAGAAACGCTCGCGCTGGACGCGGGTCATGTAGAGGATGTCAAGGTCCTTCATGGTCTCCTCGTTGAGGGCGACCACTTCGGTGAAGGGGAACCCGCCGGCCTTCAGCCCGTCGCGGACGTAGCTGGGCACCCGGAGCTCCTCCGGGGAAATGAGAACAAACTTGATGCCGCTGTACCGGCAGAGGGCCTCGATGAGAGAGTGGACCGTGCGGCCGAACTTGAGGTCGCCGCAGAAACCGACGGTCAGGCCTTCGAAGCGGCCCTTGAGGGACCGGATGGTCAAAAGGTCGGTCAGAGTCTGGGTCGGATGCTGGTGGCCGCCGGCGCCGGCGTTGATGACCGGGACCGCGGACTTCATGGAGGCGACAAGAGGTGCGCCCTCCTTGGGGTGGCGCATGGCCACGATGTCAGCGTAGCAGGAGACGACACGGATAGTGTCGGAAACGCTCTCGCCCTTGGAGGCGGAGCTGGAATCCTGGGAGGCAAAACCTAAAACTTTGCCACCTAAATTCATCATGGCCGCTTCAAAGGAAAGACGTGTCCTGGTGCTCGGCTCATAGAATAAGGTGGCTAAACGTTTGCCCTCACAGGCGTGTGCATATTTTTCGGGATGCTTTTCGATATCGTTTCCGAGGTCAAGAAGCTTGTCGAGTTCTTCAACGGTGAAGTCCAGAGGACTCATCAGATGTCTTGGTGCCATTATTCCTCCTTTGGGAAAATCCCGGGTGATGAGGACCGGATGATTGTTTTGCCCCGGTCTGCGTCGGATATATGATAAATGAAAACCCGGCGAAAATCAATAGAAGCTATGGCAAACTGGTAAAAGCGCACCAAGAGACCCCATTTTTCTTTTTTCGCTTGTTTAAGTTGCCCGGAGATGAGAATTCATCTATAATTGTATCAGGCAGCTTCCGGACGTCTGAGAAGACAAAGCTTCCGGGCGGCAGGGCGCAGGATCCGCTTGGCAGACCTGTCCCGCAGACATGCTGTTACCAGGTCGCTGGGACACGCAGCGGCGCAGAGCCCGGCCTGGGGTGACGCCGGAGAGCTGACTATCGATTTAAAGGGGTTCATTTCCATTATGGAAGACATGAGAGAATATCGCGCGGACATCGACCGCATCGACACCGCTCTGGCGGGGCTCCTCGAGGAGCGGCTCGCGGTGGTGCGGAAGATCGGCGAGTACAAGGCAGCCAGAGGACTGCCTGTTTTTGATGCGGAGAGGGAGCGGGCCAAGCTGGAAAAAATCCGCCAGATGGCGAAGAAGGAAGAGAACGCAGATGCCCTTGCCCGCATTTTCCAGTACATCATGGATGTGGCCAAGGACGCGGAACGGCGGGTCCCCGGCGCAGAAGAGTAATACATATAGTATGTGCCATAGGTCATACTATTGGAAATACCGGCCGATGCAGACCATCACGCGGCCGGATGAGCAATGCCAGCAGTCATTCACTTAAAAGAGCCATATTTTAGCCACTAGGCGGAACGGAGAAGGTAAAATGGCGGTCACAACATTTGCAGCAATCGACATCGGCTCCTACAACGTGTCCATGGAGATCTTCGAGATCACCAAAAAGGGCGGTTTAAAGAGCCTCAACTCCCTGCGCCGGAGTCTGGAACTGGGCAGAGACGCCTATTCCCAAAAGCGCATCACCATGGACAGTCTGAACGCGCTCACGGAGATCCTGCAGGACTACGCCAGGATCATGCAGGAGTTCGGCGTATCCGGCTATCGGGCCTGCGCCAAGTCGGCCTTCCGGGAGGCCAGGAACAGCCAGCTGGTCCGGGAGCACATCCGCAAGAAGACCGGTATCGCGGTGGACGTGCTCAGCAATTCCGAGCAGCGCTTTTTGGGGTACAAGTCCATCGCCTCCAGGGGCGAGGAGTTCCAGAAGACCATCGAGAAGGGCACGGCCATCGTCGACGTGGGCGGCGGCAGTATCCAGATCTCCCTCTTCGACAAGGATGTGCTGCTCACGACCCAGAATATTCCCATCGGATCCCTCCGGGTCAGCGAGAGACTGTCTTCATTTGAAAATGAGACCACCCGCCTGGACGAGCTCATGGACCAGTTCATCCGCAAGGACGTCCTGAGCTTCAAACGGATGTATTTGAAGGACCGCAATATCGACACCATCATCCTGGTGGGTGACTACTTCACCAACCTGGTCTTCCAGAACCGGCTGGACATCTCCAAGTCCGAGACCCGGGAGGAGTTCCTCAGATGGTATGAGCACATCATCGCCCTGCCGGCCCGCCAGGCGGCCGAGGAGCTGGGCGTCAGCATGGAGGTGGCGAGAGCCATCCTGCCCACGGCCGTCACCTACAGGAGGCTCATCGAGGTCCTGGGCGCCAGCAACATCTGGCTGCCGGGCATCCAGCTGACCGACGGTATCGCCTACGATTACGCCGAGCGCAACAAGCTGATCAAGTCCACCCACGACTTTGACAGGGATATCCTGAACGCGGCCAGGAACATTGCCAAGCGCTATGCCGGCAACAAGCCCCACACCGACAAGCTGATCCAGGTGGCGGGCACCATCTTTGACGCCATGAAGAAGGGCAACTCCCTGAACGCCAGGGATAAGCTGCTCCTCACGGTGGCCTGCCAGCTTCATGACTGCGGCAAGTATATTTCTCTGGTGAATATTTCCGACTGCTCCTACAGCATCATCAAGACAACGGAGATCATCGGTCTGTCCGACGCGGAGCGGGAGATCATTGCCAGTGCGGTGCGCTACCTGGCCTCCCCGATGCCCTTCTACAGCGAGATTTCCAAGTTCACGGCCATGACCGAATCCGAGTTCATTCGGATGAGCCAGCTGGTGGCCATCATGCGCCTGTCCAACTGCATGGACCAGAGTTATCTCCAGAAGATCGCCGACGTCAAGGCGGTCCGCAAGGAGGAGAAGGTGGTCATCACGGTGGAGACCGGTATGGACTTCACCCTGGAGAAAGGGATATTCCGGGAGAACGTGGAATTCTTCGAGGAGACCTTCGACGTGAAGCCGGTGCTGAAGATCCGGAAAAAGCTGAATTAAGACCTGAAAAAGTCATTACATAAAGGAGATCTGGCCATGGGCAAGGACGACAAGAATACAGAAAAGAACGAAAAAATGGAAAAGAAAGACCTGAAGGCTGAGAAAAATACAGGCAAGGCCAAGGAAGTCAAGGAGAACCGGGAGGCTATTGTCAGAGTGGAGAAGCCGGAGGAGCCTGCCAGGGAGAGCGCCGTTGACTTCCGCAATCCCGCCTACTACCGGAACCGTGAGCTCTCCTGGCTCCAGTTCGACGAGCGCTGCCTCTCCGAGGCCAGGGACACCAAGCTGGTGCCCCTCTTTGAGCGGCTCAAATTCCTCTCCATCACGGCCTCCAATCTGGATGAGTTCATGATGGTCCGCGTGGCCTCCTTGAAGGACCAGGTCCACGCCGGCTACAAGAAGAAGGATATCGCGGGCATGACGGCGGCCCAGCAGTTGGAGGAAATCTCCCTCCGGCTCCATGACTTTGTCCATGAGCAGTACAATACATGGAACAGATCCCTGCTTCCCGCCCTGGAGAAGATCGGCCTTCATGTCATCTCGGACCATCGGGACCTGACCGAGGCCCAGAGCGCCTACCTGGACCGCTACTTCGAGGAGAACATTTATCCGATCCTGACCCCCATGGCCATGGATTCCTCCAGACCCTTCCCGCTCATCCGGAACAAGACGCTCAACATCGGCGCCCTCATTTCCACCAAGGACAGCAAGCGGAAGGACAATTTCGAGTTCGCCACCGTCCAGGTTCCCTCGGTCCTGCCGAGAATCGTGAACCTGCCTGAGAACGAGGACGGGAGCCGTGTTGTCATTTTACTGGAGGAGGTCATCCGCAAGTATATCGGCAAGCTTTTCCAGCACTACCACGTGGAGTGCGCCTACGCCTACCGGATCATGAGAAATGCCGAGCTGGACGTGGACGAGGAGGAGGCTGAGGACCTGCTCAAGGAGATCCAGAAGTCTCTCAAGAAGCGCCAGTGGGGCGAGGTCATCCGCCTGGAGGTGGACGCTGAGATTGACAAGAGACTCCTCAAGATCCTGGTCAAGGAGTTCAAGGTGTCCGACCAGGATATCTTCCGCATCGCCGGACCGCTGGACCTGACCTTCCTCATGAAAATGTACGGCCTCGGCGGCTTCGACAAGTACAAGGCCAAGAAATACACGCCCGCCCCGGTCGCTGAGTTCATCGGCACCGACGATATCTTCGGGACCATCGCCAAGGGCGATATCCTGATGCACCATCCGTATATGAGCTTCGACCCTGTGGTCAAGTTCGTTCAGAAGGCCTCCGTGGATCCGGACGTTCTGGCCATCAAGCAGACCCTCTACCGCGTCTCCGGCGACTCGCCCATCGTCGCGGCCCTGGCAAAAGCGGCCGACAACGGCAAGCAGGTCACCGTCCTGGTGGAGCTCAAGGCCCGCTTCGACGAGGAGCACAACATCGCCTGGGCCAAGATGCTTGAGAAAGCCGGCTGCCATGTCATTTACGGCCTCCTTGGCCTCAAGACCCACAGCAAGATCACCATGGTCATCCGCCGCGAGGAGGACGGCATCCGCCGCTACGTCCACCTGGGCACCGGCAACTACAACGATTCCACGGCCAAGCTCTACACCGACTGCGGCCTTTTCACCTGCAACGAGCAGATCGGCGCCGACGCCACCTCCGTCTTCAACATGCTCTCCGGTTATTCCGAGCCCGAGCGCTGGTACAAGCTCCTGGTGGCGCCCATCTGGATGAAGAATTCTTTCCTGAGCCTCATCGCCCGCGAGAAGAAGAACGCGGAGGCCGGCAAGGAGGCCTTCATCAAGGCGAAAATGAACTCACTCTGCGATCCCGACATCATCTCGGCCCTCTACGAGGCTTCCACCGCCGGCGTCAAGATCGACCTCCTGGTCCGCGGCATCTGCTGCCTCAAGGTCGGCATCCCCGGCGT
>CAMONF010000079.1 GCA_946620335.1 uncultured Clostridia bacterium | reverse complement strand
GTTGGCGGCGCCTGCTTCGGATGTTCCGGCGCCGGCCGTCCCGGCTTCGCCCGCACCCGCGCTATCTGCGCCGGCACCTGCGCCTGAAGTGCCGGCACCGCCGTTCCCGGCGTCTGCCTCATCCACTCCCCGGCCGTCAGCGCCAGTCCCCGGGTCCGCTCCGGTTTCCCCGGTGCTGGCCTCAGAAGCTTCATCCTGCGGTGCAGCTCTATCACTGGCTTCGGCCGGCGCTTTAGCGCCGGCCTCCGCATTTTCCCCGGTCACATTTTCCTGACCGGCAGTTTTTTCATTTTCAGAATTGCCTCCTCCAAGCAGACCGCTGCGTTCGACTCGAATACCCGCCAGCATGCCTAGGGAGAAGAAGAGGAGAATGGACAAAAGCCAGGCGAGCGCCCGAAGTCCCCTCCCGCGTCCGTGTTTTCTCTTCATGCTCATCCAGCCTCGTATTCCAGAATATAGCCCACCCGGCCGGTCCACTGGGGAACGACGTTGAGCACGTTGTTGGGAATGTCGTTGATGACATACCGGTTCTCGGATTCAAAATAACACAGATCGACCTTGTCCTCCGTCACGACAGGCGTCTGGCTGGCGTCCTCGAAGGAGGGCTCCCCCTTCATCCAGTACCCGTACATGGGCGAGGTGGAATCATTGAGACGGTCGCCGATCAGAACGTTATTGGTATCGACCCAGTAGTAGCCGGAGTTGTTGCTGTTGCGGCGGGCACCGATGAAGAAGCGTCCCTTCTCCTTGCCCTCGGCCGAGATCTGGCGGCAGACCTCCTCCAGCTCGGCGGCGGTCTCGAAGACAGCCAGGTGGGCGTTCTTTTTGCCGCTGGTCACGCAGAGGTTCAGCGCCTCCTCCCAGGTCACGTCCGCGAAAATGATTTCATACCTGTGTTCCGGCACCGGCGTGGGAGTTGGCGTCGAAGTCGGCTCCGGAGTTGGCGTAGCTGTGGGTTCCGGCGTAGGCGTCGGCGCAGCTGTAGGCTCCGGCGTAGGTTCCGAGGGGTTCTCCGCAGGGACCTCCTCATTGGGTCCTCCACCGTCATCCGACCCATTCCCGCTGTCCGCCGAATGATCGGAAGCTTCTGTTCCGGCTTCCGCCGTGCCGCCCTCAGTCGGCCCTTCGTAATGGATATCCCCTCCGGAAGGCTCAGGTTCCCTCCTCATGAGACCGCTGACGATCCGTGTCGCAAAGAAGGCGAGCAGAACAATGCCGACCACCGCTCCGGCAGCCATGGCAATCTTGTCCAGCGGCAAACCGCCGGCCCCCGGACCGGTATCCTTGCCGCCACCGGTGGGATAGGCAGGGACAGGCCCCTCTTCCTTGTTCCGCCAGGCCTCGATTTTCTTCTTTTTGGGCTCCTCCGGAACAGGCTCAATGGAACTCTCGCTGATCGGCTCTCCGCACGCGCAGAATGTGTCCGCCGGATTGACTTCCCGGCCGCAGCGTTTGCATCTGTATCTCATCTTGTACCGTCCGTTATATCTGTTGAATACTGTATGGCTTCTGAGGAGTGCCGGGCCCTGTCACTTTACGCGGATGAGTCATCCCGCGATACAAGGCAGGGTCAGCTCCTGAGCAAGTCCTACTTGTCCATGACGGGTGTCATCCCTCGATGCATGGCAACGCCTGTTCCTGATCAATTCCATTTGCCTGACCGGTATCGACCCGCAATACAGGGCAATGACGACATCAGGACTTGTAAGTGTCGTACTGCTTCTGGAAGGCATTGATCTTGTTGACGTTGGCCCGCTCAATGTCCGAAAAATAGTTGTAAAAGAGGACCTCCACATCTGTTGTGGGGCAGGCCGCCTGAGCCTTCTCGTACCAGTCCTTGCCGTCGAAGTGGGCGATAGCGTCCTTGGATGTCTCGGAGATCCCGTTGAAGGTATGCCCGTAACGGGCATAGATTTCATTGACCGCCAGCTGGGAAGTAAAATGAAGATCCCGCGCGCTGAGTTTCTTCCATGCCTTCAGGTCCTTGTCCGTGATCAGGCGGGAACTGGAGAAGGGAAGAACAAAGTCCTCCATAGGGGCTTCTGCGCCGCAATAAAGCCGAATCGTGTTCGCGGGTTCCGGCGTCGGGGTAGGCGTCGGTTCCGGCGTCGGAGTAGGCGTGGGCTCCGGTGTAGGAGTAGGCGTCAGAGTCGGCGTCGGTTCCGGTGTAGGAGTAGGCGTGGGCTCCGGTGTAGGCTCCGGCGTAGCTGCCGGCTCGTCAGACGGGTCGTCTGTATCCCCGTCAGCGCCTTCCGTATCCTCCGGTCCAACCGTTTCCGCGCCGGTATCTCCTTGCTCGGTCTCCGAGCCGGCGGAAGTGCCGCCCTCGGTGTTACCTTCCGTCACTGTTCCGCCTGTCCCTTCTGAGGGGCGGAAAACCCTTGGGATGACTGTTGCTATGACGATGCCAAGCAGAAAGAAGGCTGCCAGAATGCCGGCGTACTGAAGAATTTTATTGTTCCAGATGCCGGTCGGCCCATCGTATATCACAGGACCCGGTCCCAGTTCCACGGTTTCGTCATCGGAATCGACGGTTTCATCCTCCGCCTCCGGCGCCTCTTCCGCCGCCCTGGCCAGCTCCTCCAAATCGATCGGATCGCCGCACTCCGGACAGAAGGCGATCTTACCCTGGATGTCCGCCCGGGTCAGGATCCGCCCGCATCGTTTACATTTCATAATCGTTCCTCGTCAATATGCCTTCCGGCCGCCTGATTTCTGGCGGCCGAAAGCCTTTCACCCGTCAATACCAGACGCCGTTGGCCTTCTGCCAGTCGTTCAGCGCCCGGAAATTGGCCTTCTCGTAGGTATTGAAATAGTTGTTGAGCAAAGTCTCATAGTTGTTGGAAGGATTGATCCTCTGAGCAGCCTGGTACCAGCCTTTGCCTTCAAAGGCGTCCCTGGCATCCTGGGCTGTCTCACGGTCGGCGGTGAAAGTATAGCCATACCGAGCCAGCAGTTCGTTGATGGCCAGCTGGGACAGCTTGTGGCGGGTATACTCGTCGTCCGATCCAAGGACCTCATCCATCCGGGCGGTGGTCAGATACTCGGAACTGCTCTCCGGGAAAATGAAATCCGCCTCCGGCGCCTCGATGCCGCCATAAATGGTGATGGTCGCCGCCGGCTCAGGTGTCGGTGTCGGCGTCGGTTCCGGGGTAGGGGTAGGCTCAGGAGTCGGCGTCGGTGTCGGTTCCGGAGTCGGAGTGGGCTCAGGAGTCGGCGTTGCTGTCGGTTCCGGAGTCGGCTCAGCCGTCGGTTCCGGGGTGGGCTCGGCTTCCTCGACCGCCTCCTCGGCCTCTGGAGCTGTCTCCTCAGCCGGCTGTGTTTCCGCTCCCGCAGCCACTTCTTCAGATTCGGATGCCGTAGAGCCTTCTTCCTCCGACAGAGCGGTGCCGGTCCCTCCAGATCCGACCACTGTCTCGGAGGCAGTAACATCCTTTTTCTTATTGTCACCGGCCCCTCCGATGACCAGGGTCCCGGCGACAGCGCCCAGCACAACAGCAGCCGCCATGATGCCGACTGCCCCAGCAATCGGGAAGCCGCGCCTTGTGCCGCCGGAGCCGCCTTGCCGACCGCCTCCGTTGACGCCTTGCCGGCCGCCTCCGGTACCGCCCTGCACGATGGTCTGGGTCCCGCCCAGGATTACGCCGGTGTCGTCAGACTCTTCGAGCCCGGGGCCGGCATCACCGAAATCGATAGTGCCGGCAGCTTCCTCCCGGGTCCTCATCCTGCCATTCTGCAGCGCCGCCTGCCTTCTTTCCTGGGCCGCCTTCCAGTCGTTTTTGCCGATCCGGGTTCCCGCGGCAGCGACAGTGACCACTTCCCCGGGCCGGCTCTGTCCGCCTCGAACCCTTGCCGTAGTGGTTCCTGTCCTGGCGGTTTTATCGTTCCGGACGGTTTCCGTTTTTCCGGTCTTCAGGTTCTGGACGCTTCCCGTATTACCGTTCTTCCCATCGTTGCCGGTCCTTGCGGCCTCCGTGGTCCCGGTATTCGTCTCATTGCCGGTCTTTATTTTCACCGAGTCGCCGGTGCCCCCGGTCACGATCTTCTTTTTGACCTTCTTCTTTTCAGTTTTCGGAGGAATAGACTCAGCATCCAGCGGGTCGCCGCACAGAGGGCAGAACAACTCGCTCTCATCCGGAATGATTTTTTTACAATGCGGACAAATCATCTTGTCTCTCCTGTCAGAATGTGTAAATACACCTTGAGCCCCGCGCAGGAAGCCGCGGAGCCCGGTACAATGTCATTCAGTTCATCGCCGCTCGGGCGGAAAAGAAGAAAAGCTGTCCCCTAAAGGGAGCAGCTTTTCCGTTCACTCGTTTCACTAGGCCGGATACCGCCATCGCTCCGGCGGTAAAGCCTGTCCCCGATCAGCCCGCGACCGGTGCCTGCGCCATGAGCACGGCGTCGTAGCCGTATTCATTGATGGTGCCGGCGTCGCTCATGCGGACGTGCTCGCTGTCGCTGACCAGCGCAAGAGCGGTGTCGTCCGGATAGACATACCAGAAGTTCTTGCTGTCGGTAAAGTTCGTGATATAGCTGGTCGGCACGCAGTAGAGATAGTGCTGCACCTTCTCCAGGTAAGCCGGATCGTTCACGGCCTGCATGATCTTGGTAGATGTCTCGTCAGAGCCGCTGCCGTACTCGGCGGCAAAGGCCTCGAAGAGGTCATCGTAGTCATCCCAGCAGGAGTCGACTTCCTGCCACTTGCCGTCCACATTGACAAGGCTCCAGGCGTGGCCGCCCTTGCTCTCCTCGTTGCCGGCGATGCCGCACATGTAGACGCCTTCAATACCTGCCTGCTGGCAGAGGTAAATGAAAGCCTGAGAGTAGCCGTCGCAGACGCAGGTGTTCTTGTCGCCGCGGCTGTTGGCAACCAGGGCGCCGTAAGCAGTATGGGCGAAATCCTGGCCGATGCCCTGCTCCATGACTTCATTGTCATAGACGACGGAGCTGATCAGCTTGTCATGGATCGCCTTGGCAACGTCCGCCTGGCTGGCATTCAGGTCGATGTCCGCAAGGAAGTCCTCGGCGGCCTTGTTGAATGCCGTCATGTCCTTCTCATAGTCGTCGTAGGCGTCCGCATAGCGGATGTAGAGGATATACTCTCCGCCCTGGGAAATGTAACCAAACTCAAAGTCTGTCTCGATGCCGTTGTAGAGCCAGAAGAGTTCCGGATGATCGTAGATCAGGCTGTAGTAGGCCGGGGCCAGATAGTCGACGAAGAAGGTATCGTTCGGCTTCTCCGCCAGGGCGAAGGTCGCGATGTTGTTCTCGTCCGTCGGATCCTCAGTCATCATATACATGGCGTCGTAGAGAGTCTGCTGGTCCGGCGTGAGCTGGTCATAGTAATAGAAGGCCGGCGCATTGTTGACGAGCAGACTGTCGATGCCCGGTGTGTATGCGCGCATGGCGCGGTCGAGCTCAGCACCCTCTTCTTCGCTCAGCTCCTCGGCGTCATTCAGGTCAAGGTCGATGATGATATCGCCGACGGGACGTCCGTGCTCAGCCATGAAGGCGGCGACGGTCTCGCCGAAGGATGTGTTCAGAACTTCGCCCTCACCGGCTTCGATGGTCTCTTCGGCAGACTCCTCAGCGGCTTCTGCGGTCTCTTCCGCAGCTTCGGCGGTCTCTTCTGCAGCTTCCTCAGCAGCATCAGCGGCCTCTTCCGCAGTTTCCTCGGCAGCTTCCTCAGCAGCCTCAGCGGTCTCCTCAGCCGGAGCGCTCTGGGAACCGGAAGAGGAACCGCCGCAACCTGCCAGCAGGGCGGAGCCGAGCACCAGGCTCAGCATGATACTCACGATTCTTCTTTTCATTTTGTCCTCCTTGTAGTCCGCCAAGGAGGCCGATGGCAGGCCGCATGGCGGAAAATCATGTGTCCAACACAGTTATTATAATCCACCTGCTTTTTGCCTGTAAAGTCTGTAATTAAAAAGCCTTCTCAGCCCTCACTTTTCAAAGATGTAGAAGGGATCCGGCTTGTCGAAGGATGTGCGGTCCTCGCTCTCCTCGATGGTCTGTGCAGTCGGGTCAGGACCGGGCGCACGGTCAGTGGAGAAAATGGAGGCCGGCTCTTCGGCCGCGGGCTCCTCTTCGGATGAGGGTTCTTCGGCAGACGCCTCTTCAGTGAGCTGGTCCTCCGGATCAGTCTCCTCTGTTTCAAGAGTCTCTGCCATCACGGGTTCCTCGACTGCTTCGTCCTTCTCCGTCTGAGGCACCAGTCCGGCGACCGCCTTCGGGGTAGCCTTTGCCGGATTTTCCGTAGCGCCCGCGTTCTCTTCCTGCGTGGTCTCCTGATAGTTCCTGATTTCAGGTCTTACGTTCAATCTGTACATAATGAATGCTCCCATTCCGATCAAAATAATGATGACTGCCGCGGCGGCTGCTTTTTTCATGTTCTCTGTCCCCTTATTGTTTGAATTTGCCTTCTTTTGTTCCGGCTGATCTTAATAACCGCCGGGTGGGGGGATTGTTGCAGCTTTATTATAAAAAAAATGACGAAGGGAGAAAAGTGGGAATCAGGGACGGTTCCTTTTCCCATTTTTCGTTTTCGAAAAATGGGAAAAGGAACCGTCCCTGATTCCCACTTTCCCAGGCTCAGAACCCAAGCGACGTCAAATCCCGTGCACTCCCCTCACTCGTCACGGAAATGACCGCCACCGCGTCCTCCCGCACGTAGTAATACTGCTTCCTGCAGAAAGTCCTCCCATCAGTCTTGAAGGTAAAGGTCCCGGTCCAGACCTTGTTGCCGATCCAGGTCATCTCCTCGAATTTGGTCTCCACCGCGTCATAGCTCACCCGGCAGACCGCCTCGTAGCCGGTGAAGAGGCTCCTTGCGTACTCTTCCGCCCGGTCAGCGTAATCGCTGCCTATTTCAAAGGGATGAAGACGGATATCCACCATGTCCTCATCGTCAGTAGCGGCGAAAATGTAAACCGGCTTGTCCGCCAGGAGGAGGGACTGGGCCGACCTTCCGTTGTAGCGCAGGAGAGCCGTGTCGTCGTAGATGTACCACTGCTCGGGCAGGTTCCAGCGGATGCCCAGGGCTTCATTTGTATAAGCCTGTCCGGCGTAGGTCCCGCCGTAGCGGGCGGCGAAGGCCGCGATCTTGCGGCCGACGGCCTGCTCGCTCATTTCCATGAAAGCGTGGGCGCCGGTCGTATCTTCCGCTTCGGGCCGTGTCACCTTGGTATCCGTGTAGACCTTTTCCTCCCGGTGGACCGGCTTTAAGATAAAGCGGAGCTCCAGGTGGGTATAGCCGTCGACGGAGGGATCGGTCAGGAAGTTCGTGGACGCGTAGGCCCCGGTCTGCACCTTGCCCTTCAGAAATTTCCGGGCAGCAGATGTGAGCCCGTTCTTCTTCCCGCTCAGATATTTGGCGATGGCATCGGCATAAAGCTTTGAGAAGGCCCTGTCCGCCGTCTCAAAGCGGAAGTAGGCCGCCGCCTCAACGCCGGCGATGGCATTCGGATCCGGCACCGCCGCGATCAGGGCCTCCGCCGTCTCATCCAGCAGCTTTTTGCCCGCCTCCGACAGCTCGAAAGAGCCGTAGTCGAAGAGGTCAGCTCTGGGAATGCAAACCGCACAGCCTTCATCGCCGCGCACCACATTGCCCGGCAGGACCGCCCCGGCCAGGGCGTCCGCCAGCGCAGACCGCACTGCCGCCGTCTCCTCCGCGTCGTCCCTGTCCAATGTCAGAAGCTCCGCCACCGGCACCTGGTACTCGAGGTCCTGGTACAGGAGGGAGGGCGAGCAGGAAGTCACGCCGGTGAGCTTCCCGTCCGTGAAATTCAGCACAAGCAGCTCCAGCTGGTCCCCCTCGAAGAGAAGGTCCGCGCCGTAGTCGGAGAAGTCATAGGCAGAATAATGGTTGCCGTCGGTGACGGTCGCGCAGAGGGTGTTCTCATTTGTCTCGACAAAGCTGTCGTACCGGGCCAGCAGGGACTCCTTGGTCTCCCCGCAGGCAAAGCCGATGCTGTCGTCGAAGAAATGGGTCCTCCGGAAGATGTTCCCGCCCTCGCTGTCAAATGAATACATTACGACGATGCAGTCCTTGAGCGACATTTCCATATCCGTGGGGTTCATGGCCCGCACCGTGATCGTGCTGCCCTTAAAGGTGACTTCGAATGGCTCGGTCAGGCCGCCCGAGGGCACCATGGTCCCCTCCAGGTCCGCTCCGCTCCGGCCGCCGGCATCGCTCAGCATAGAGACCTTCGCACAGAGGGGATCTCCCAGGTTCTTGTTTCCGACCTTCAGAATACCGTAACCGTTGAAGAAGGGATATTGAATATAGTTCCTGCAGTAGGCGATGCCCGACTCCATGTTGACATAGTTGTCCTGGTACATGAGCCGGTCCTCCCCTGCCCCGAGGGTCAGGCAGGAGTCCGAATACCAGTAGGCGTCATAGGTAAACGTTTCGTCGTGGTCGGTCTTAAAGGTAATGCTCCCATCCCTGCCCGTCTCCACGGTCATTTCAACGGCCCCGTAAAGGGTGTTGGCCGTTCCCGTCCCGTCTCCCTTCATGACCAGGTTGTTGAAATGCCAGTCCGGGTGCTTGACATAGTCGCAGGACCCGTCGAAGCCGTCCAGGGCCTTGACCAGGTCCCCGTCCGGGCAGGTCGCCGGCACATAGACTGCCTCCGCCCCGCCGTAAGAAAGCGTCAGCTCACAGCCCTCGAACCAAAGCTGGTAATCCACCTCTGTGATGTCCACCGCCGTGACCTCCTCAGAAAGGTAGGCCTCGTCGGCCGCCTCCCCGGTAAAGCCCACCGCCAGCGTGCTGCCGGAAATGCCCGTTACATTGCGGAAGCTCACCGTCTCCGTGGAGGTCTTTCCGGCCGCGTCCGTCCGGCTGTACCGGCCCTGGAAGTCATAGTAGTCATCCAGTCGCAGTGACTGCAGCTTTTCCCCGTCAGCGTCACCCCGCTGTACGGAGGCGAAGATGAACTGGTCCGGCAGGCATTCCACCGTCCAGGTATCCCCCGACCCGTCGGGAGCGGGAACCTCGATCGTCTCAGCCTTGCCGGTCAGCTTCGTCCGTTTCCAGACGCCCACCAGCATGCGGGGATGGTAAGCGGGATCCGCCGACTCCCCAGGTTCGCTCCCCTCAGGGATCTCGTCCGTATTCGTGAGATTTTCGATCCGGCCGGGCAGAATACCGGCCTCGTCAGCGATGCAGACTTTGGGAAGCCCCGCCGTGACGGCCAGAAGAACTGTCATGACAAGAAATGCTCTCTTCATTCGTTCATTCCTCCTCCCATTCCATGCCGACGGAGAGGGCGAACCGCTCCGCCTCGCTGCCGGCCTCGCCGTGAATCACCGGCGCCGTCACCCCATAGCTCACAAAGAAGGCCTGGGAAGATATCCGGGTCACTTCCCGGGAAATGTGAACATCCGTGATGCCGTCGCAGCTGAAGAAAGCGTATCGTCCGATCTCAGTGACCCCGGCCGGCACGGTAAATTCTCCCTCTATGGCTGCGGGCACTGTGATGAGGCTCTTGCCGTCCTTGCTGAGGAGGCAGCCATCCGCCGAGCTGAACCGGTCATTGCCCTCATCCACCGAGATGCTGCGCACCTGGCAATCGTGGAAGGCTTCCTCGTCGATCTTCTCCAGCTTCCGTCCCAGGACAAGCTCCTCGCAGATGAGGCAGTCGTCGGAGGAGGCGGCAAAGGCCCTGGCGCCAAGTTCCTTGAGGCCCTCCGGCAGTTTAATTTCGGTGAAGCCATAGACCAGATTTCCGGTCTCTTCGTCCTCCCGGAATACATATCCGAAGGCTTCGTTTCCTATCGTCTCCACAGTGGAGGGCAGGATGAGGGATGTGCTTTTATTTCTCATACGGGAGAAAGCGCCGGTGCAGATGGTCCGAAGCCCCTCCGGAAGAGTCACCTCCTCAATGTAGGAGCTGTAGAAAGCATAGTCGCCGACGGTCTCCACCGACCCGGGCAGGTCGACCTTGAAGTCGTAGATCGTGACGCCGGTGCCGGCTTTCTGGAGTTCCGTGTTGGCGAAGGCTGCCTCCCCGATCTCCTCCACTCCTTCCGGCACAGTGTAGGAGTAGACAGGCTGGCCGTCCACCCGCTCCATGGTCAGGGCAGGAGAATCGGTCCTGGGCGCGGTGGGGAACCGGACCAGCCGGCTGCCGTCCTTGGTGAAGAGGACGCCGTCCACCGTCTTATAGTTGGGATTGCCCTCCGCGATACTGAAAGCGCCCACGCTCATGCCGCTCTCCCGCCGTCCGCCGAAGGCCAGCGGGGAGAGCTCCCGAAGGTCAGCGGGCAGGGTAAATGAAGCCATGTCAAGCGAGTATTCGGACAGCGCATAGGCATTGATGACCTGCACGCAGTCCGGAAGTGTGATGTTCTTGACGTAGCCCTGGGGATACTGGCCCAGATTGTCCGTCTCCGGCGTCTTGTCCGAATATTCCCAATCCAAACTGCTGTTGTAAGTGCTTGCCACCGTGCTGGAGCCATCGCCGATTTCCGTCACCGGAAGCCCCCGGACCTCCGACGGCACAGCTATACCGGGATCCGTCCCCCTGTACCGGATGAAGGCCGCATGGTCATCGTATAACCGGAACGTGTAGGTACCGTTCGGGCCGGGCATGGTGGCCAGTGTGTAGGACTCAAGGACCAGGTCCTCCTCCCCCACCAGCTCATAGGGCAGCTTGTTCTTCGCCGCGAAGGTCTCCGCAGCCGACCCCTTGGTGCAGTAGATGAGGAGCTCATAGACCGTGTCGTAGTTCTCGTCCCTGCCGCTCGGGAAGCTGTCCAGGGTGATCCGGGTCAGGGAGTCGGGCAGAAGGAAGACCGAGTCGGAGGGCAGATCCGCGAAAATCCCCGGGGTGATTCCGACGACGCCCTCCGGCACAGCGATGCTGCCGCCGATCTCCATGGGGCAGAGGATCAGGACGTCGCCTGCTTTGGAGGCGAGCATGCCGTTCACGCCGGAGAAGGTCTCATTTTCCGGACTGACCGTGAAGGAGACAAGCCTGCGCTGTTTGAAAGCTTCCTTGCCGACAGACTGGACGTTGGGGCCCAGATTGACGGTCTCAAGCACCGGCTCTTCCTCCTCGTCGCTTTCAAATTCAAAGCTGTGGTCGACGCCGAAGGCACCTGCCCCGATCCGCACAAGGCTGTCCGGCAGAAGGATCTCCCGAAGCTTGTCACAGTTCTCGAAGGCGAAATTGTCGATTTCCCGAAGGGTCTCCGGGAAGGTGATTTCCACCAGCTGCGCGTCCATGAAGGCGGCGTAGCCGATGATTTCCGTCCCCTCCGGGACCTCGTAGAAACGGCCTCGGCCGTTGGGGTACTTGATGAGGGTCTTGCCGTCCGCACTGAAGAGCACGCCGTCCTTCACAGATATGGCGCTGCTCTCCCCGGTCAGCACGACTTCTTCCAGAGCTTCGCACTCATAGATGACGTTGTCGCCTACCACCTCCACAGAGCCTGGCAGGGTCAGCTTTTTGAGGTTGCTGCAGAAATAGAAGGCCTTCCGGTCCAGCTGCCGTACGCCCTCCGGAATCGTAATCTCGCGGAAAACGCTACTGCTAAAGCTTCCGTTTCCGATGCGGGTCACCGGCATGCCTTCCACCTCAGCAGGTATGGTGAGCTTCTTGTCCTCGCCCTCGTAACCGGTCAGGATCGCTTCCTCGTTCCGGATTTCGAAGGTCAAGGTTCCCTTTTCGGTGGCGACAGTGCGCTCGTCCTTCTCGGCGGTCACGCCTTCACTCAGGTCGTGGATGCCGGAGCTGTGGTCATTTCCATTGATATCGTGAAGAAGGACCTGCACGATGGAACTCTCCGACAGAGTGGACGCTTTGCGGTACTCAAAGTGAAGGGTGTCGTCCAGCGCCACGACGAAGGCGGAAATGACACCACGCTCGGTCTCCCAGCTGTAATAGGGAAGCATCTTCCCCTCATCGTCGAAGGTCGGATAAAGGCGGTTGCCCATATATTCGTTCAAGGTCGTATAGTCGGCCAGATCCACAGAGTTCTTGCCGCCTGAGCCGATGGCGTCGTCATTATAGCGGAAGCCTTTCACGGTGATGTCATCCCCATCGGCCTCCAGCGACGCGATGACGTAATCGCAGCTGTCGGAGAGCATATCCTCCCCGATGCAGAAGAACATGCGCTGGCTCTCGAAGCTGATCTTCCCCTCACGGCTGTCGGCCTGGGCGAAGGCGCAGGCCCGCATGTCATCGTCCTGGTCCGTGATGGCCACGATCAGTTTGGGGTCCTTGGGGATGTGGAGCACGTTGTTCTCGTCGGGCTTCACCGTTACCCGGCTGATGCCCCTGCGGTAGTAGCCGTCTCCCTCGCTGAGGAGGACAGAATAGGATGCGTTGTCCAGATTGGCCGCCTGGTCTTCCGTCAGCTGAAGCGTCAGCTCGTCGCCGGCGTCGACAAAAT
>CAMONF010000078.1 GCA_946620335.1 uncultured Clostridia bacterium | reverse complement strand
GTCCACGCCAATGAGGAGATCGACAGCTACCAGTGGTTCACCGTGGAGGAGGCCAGGGCCAACATCCGGCCCAATTCCCTTGCACAGACCTTCCTGGAGGGATATCTGACAGGGCAGTATCCCTGGTGAGATAGTGTCCTGCGGCGGAAGGAACAGCTGTAAGAAAACCATGGCCGGACTTTGATCCATCGCCGGCCAAACATCTGACAGGGCAGCATCCAGGGCAGTCTGGGCGCAGCGGGAGCTACGCGGGTGCCTGCCGGAAAGGAGCCTGATTCACTATGAAAGAGTTGATTATCGCAGCTCAAAAGGATAACTTGGACCAGGTCATTGCTTTTGTGGGGGAGGAGCTGGAGGCTGCCGGCTGTTCCATGAAGAGCCAGATGCAGATCGAGCTGGCTGTGGAGGAGATTTTCGTCAATATTGCCCTGTATGCCTACGCGCCCGGGACCGGGTCCGCGACGGTCAGGGTGGAGACGGAAGGGGGAATGGCTTTCATTTCCTTTATAGACAGGGGCGTGCCTTTCAATCCCCTGGCCCAAGCGTCCCCGGACGTCACGCTCTCCGCGGAGGAGAGGGCCATCGGCGGACTGGGCATTTTCATGGTCAGAAAGAGTATGGATGACGTGACCTACGCTTACAGGGACGGGCAGAATATTCTTACTCTGAAGAAGAAGCTCTGACCAGATTCGTAAGATCCGGCAGCCGGCATTTGCAACCGGGCTGATGGGATAACATAAACAGGAAGAGAGATGGTTTGTTATGAAGAGACGTATTTTGACTGCTTGCTTATTGGTTTTTTCGGCAGCATGGATCACGGCCTGCGGCAATGGCAAGGCCAGCCAGGAGGCAGAGGAAGCTGCCAACAAGGCGGAGGCTGAGGCCATGGCGGAATCTATGGACGAGGAGGGCATAGATGCTGACCTCAGCGGAGCCCCCGACGCGCAAACTGTTGAAGAAGACGCCGCCACGGCGGATGCGATGGCCGATGAAGTGGCGGAGGATGTGACAAATGCCGGCGAGGAAGCTCTCGCCGAGGCCGATGAAGTGAAGGAAGAAGCCCTCGGCGACATTACCGGGGAAATGGATCTGACCGGTTCCTGGCAGGATGAGCTGAGCCAGCGCGCGACGATGGAGGCGGTGGCAGCCGAGGACGGCGCCTACGACATCTATGTGGAGTGGGGCGATTCCGCCGACAGGGCTCTCATCTGGCAGATTCACGGGGAATACGATCCGGAAAGCGGTATGCTTGTCTATGAGGATGCGGTCTCTTATTTCCTGACGACAGACGAGGAGGGAAATGAGAAGATGGAAGACCAGCAGACCTCCCACGGCGCCTTCATGAAGAACGGCGACAAGCTGCGCTGGCAGGATTCCAGAGGAGACACGGAGTGCCTTTTCGTGAAGCCCTGATATCGGTGCTAAGACAGTAGAGGCAGGAAGGAGAACAAAATGCACACCGGTGAAACCGTGATAGAATTCAGTCATTTCGGTTTCCAGTATTTCAGTCAGGCCTCGCCTACCCTCTATGATATCAATCTGACCATTAAGCAGGGGGAGAAGGTGCTGATCGTCGGCCCGTCCGGCTGCGGAAAGAGCACCCTGGCCCACTGCATCAACGGTCTGATTCCCTTCGCTTACAAGGGTGACATTACGGGTTCTCTGAAGGTGGACGGCCAGGAGACCCGGGATACCACCATTTTTGAACTGTCCAGGAAGGTCGGCACAGTCCTTCAGGACGCGGACGCCCAGTTCATAGGCATCACGGCAGGTGAGGACATCGCCTTCGCTCTGGAAAATGACTGCACGCCCCAGGACCAGATGAAATCAGTGGTCCAGGCGGCAGCGGATCTGGTGGACATAGGCCAGCGCCTGAAGTCTTCCCCTTTTGAAATGTCAGGAGGGCAGAAGCAGCGGGTATCCCTGGCCGGCATTCTGGTGGACGACGTGGAGGTCCTGCTCTTTGACGAGCCGCTGGCCAATCTGGACCCGGCCACGGGCAAGACCGCCATCGACCTGATCGACCGCGTTCAGCGTGAACAGAAAAAGACCGTTATCATCATAGAACACCGCCTGGAGGATGTGCTTTACAGGCAGGTGGACCGGATCGTCGTGATGTCCAAAGGCCGGATCGTGGCCGACCTCCCGCCGGATGAACTGATTGCTTCCACCCATCTGGAGGAACTGGGCATCCGTGAACCCCTCTACGTCACAGCCCTTAAATATGCGGGTGTGAAGGTGACGGCGGACATGCACCCGGGAGACGTCAAGACCTTGACCCTGGACCGCGAAGCCAGGGAACGTCTGGCGGAATGGAGCCGGGAAGCCGTGGAGCCGTCCGAAGAGGTCGGCAGCGAGCTTCTGAGAGTGGAGCACCTGGACTTCAGCTATACAAATCGCCGTAAGATCCTTCAGGACATTTCTTTCTCGGTCCGTGAGGGGGAGATGGTCAGCATCGTCGGCACCAACGGCGCCGGCAAGAGCACCCTGGCCAAGGTCATCTGCGGTTTTGTCCGCGAGGACGGCGGGCGGCTCCTTTTCGGCGGGAAGGACATGAAAGGCAGCACTATCCGGGAGCGGGCAGAATCGATCGGGTATGTCATGCAGAATCCGAACCAGATGATCTGCAAGGCCATGATCTATGATGAGGTGGCCATGGGACCCCGCCTCCATGGCGTAGACGAAGGGACTGTGAGAGAGAAGGTGGAGGAGGCCCTCAGGATCTGCGGCCTTTATCCCTTTCGAAACTGGCCGATCTCAGCCCTGTCCTACGGGCAGAAAAAGCGGGTCACCATAGCGTCCATCCTGGTCATGAATCCCAGGAT
>CAMONF010000077.1 GCA_946620335.1 uncultured Clostridia bacterium | reverse complement strand
TAGAAGAGAGAGGACCTCTTGGTTCTCTTCGCGAGAGAGAAGGCAAGGGGGATCAGGATGATGAGGCCGGCGTCGAAGAAGACCGGCATGGCGATGACGAGACCGGTGATGCCCAGGGCCCAGGCTGCCTTCTCGTCGCCAAAACGGTTGACCATGGTGACCGCCAGGGACTGAGCGCCGCCCGAGGTCTCCAAAATAGCGCCAAACATGGATCCGAGACCGACCAGGAGGGCAATGCCCTTCAGGGTGTTGCCGATACCGTCATTGACGGCTGTCACGACCTGGGTGAGCGGCATGCCCGCCACGATACCGATCGTGATGGCGCCAATCAGAATGGATATCATGGCGTGTACGTTGAACTTGATGATCAGGACCAGTAAGACCACAAGTCCGATGATGGCTGCCAGAATCAGCCTGGTAGGGTTTAAAGCGACCTCTGTCATGTTTACCTCCTTTTCTCCGGTCCTGTGCCGGATGCCTGTGACAGATGACTTTTGTCTGACTTCCTGCCTCGATCTCCCCGTAGTCTCTCCATTTTCGTCAGACGTCCGATGTATCTTGTGATTACACTATACAATGTAAGGGATTTTTCGTCAATACATCAGATGTCATTTGTCAAGTTTCTACTTTTTCGACAAAAAAAGGGCCGCCGTTTTATGTATTTCGGCGGTCCTTCACATTATTTTCCCATTTTTTCTCAATGTCATCAGACCTTTTCTCTGTCCTTCAGGAGTCCCAGGATCTTCTGCCTGTTGTAATTGAGGTGCATGATCATGGCATATCTTGCCCCGGCAGGATCATTGTCCGCGATGGCGTCAGAGATGGCCCGGTGGGTCTCAATGGTCTCCCGCATGAGGGCCCTGTCAGTCAGTTCACCGAAGGCAATGACCGCGCTGGCGATCAGGGGAATCAGGTTCTCGACCACACGGTTCCCGCTGGTCTTGGCAATGTACTCATGGAAAGCGACGTCTTTCTCAAGATGGTTCACCCCCCTGACATACAGCTCCTCCACTTCGTCGCAAAGCTGCCTGATCCTTCTTTTGTCCTCGGCAGTGGCCCGGGCAGCTGCCTTGGCGGCAATCTCGGGCTCCAGCATGAGCCGGACCTCCAGAAGGTCCAGGGTCTGCCTGTACTGGTCCTCCGCCTTGGAGAGCCCCAGCGGGTCCTCCGCCTGCCGTTTCGTGCTGATCACATAGGTTCCGGACCCTCTCCTGACCTCCAGGACGCCTGCGCTCACCAGTCCCTTGACCGCCTCCCGCACCGTGCTCCGGCCAACGCCGAAGAGCCTGGCAAGCTCATACTCGTTGGGAATCTTCTCTCCCACCGCGACAGGGTTCTCAACAATATATTTCAGCAGCTCCTCCTCCACCTGGGGGGCCAAGAGCTTGTTGCCGATCTGCTCGCACTGATACATATCCTCACCTCTTATCCTGCCTCATTCCTGCCCGCTGAAGATGGAAAATGAAAAAACGGTCCTTCCCGGGCGGTCAGACTGATTCGCCCCGCTCCAGGTCGTTCTCTAAGCAATTATCTTCTCAACAAGTAGTCATCTTCAAAAAGGTCTGATGACATCAACCTCTATACCGGCAGTAATCTCGAAAATAGGTCTGATGACATTGTATCATATTGCCGCGCGCTGGTAAACAGACAACGGCAGGCTCTGCGCCCATGCTCCTTTCCAACGAAAAAAGGCCCCTTGCGGGGCCTCTTTTTTAATGAAGGAAGTTTTTTCAATTGGCAAGGACTGCGATGCCTTCGAAGGGCCGGACTGTAAGGCAGTCAGACGGCTCTTCTCTGAGCTCCGGCGCGACCGGATCGGCGGAGACCAAAAGGCTTCCATTCCTCAAGGCTTCGCACAGGGCCGGGACACCGATCTTCTCGGATCTGTCGCTGAAGCTGCAGAGGACTGTCATTTTCTCCCCGTCAAGGCTTCTCTCGTAGGCAATCACCTTGTCATTGCCCGTTTCCAGGAAACGGATATCGCCGTCAGCGATGATGTCCATCTCCTTGCGGAGGCGGACCAGATTCCTGTAGAAATTGAGGATGGAATCCGGATCGTCCTCCTCAGTGTCTGCATTTACCACGTCGTAGTTGTCCGGGATGCCGAGCCAGGGGGTGCCGGTAGTGAAGCCGGCATTGTGGCCGGCTGTCCACTGCATGGGCGTCCGCCCGTTGTCCCGTGACCGCTCAGAGACGATGTGGATCGCCTCCTCCGGAGTGAGACCCTTGTCCAAAAGGATCTGGTAGTAATTGGTGCTCTCCACGTCCCGGTAGAGGTCGATGCTCTTGAAGCCGGCATTCATCATGCCGATCTCCTCGCCCTGGTAGATATAGGGCGTGCCGCGCATCAGATGGATGAACATGCCCAGCATGCGGGCGGACCTGAGCCAGTAGATGCCGTCGTCGCCGAAGCGGGAGACGGCCCTGGGCTGGTCGTGGTTGCACCAGAAGAGGGCATTCCAACCGCCGTTATCCTGCATGCCCACCTGCCAGGTCTCAAAGAGCTCCCGGAGCCTAACCAGGTCAGGCTTCTTGAGGGCCCACTTGTCGCCCTTGTCGTAATCCACCTTGAGGTGGTGGAAGCTGAAGCACATGGAAAGCTCTTTTCGCTCGGGCGCGGTGTACCGGATGCAGTTGTCGAGGGAGGTGGAGGACATCTCGCCCACCGTGACCATCTCATCGATCCCGGTGTCGACCACCAGCTCATGGATGAACTCGTGGACGTGGCGGCCGTCCGTGTAGAAGCGCCGCCCGTCTCCCGCCTCGTCGTCGACGAACTCCGCCGGCTTGGAGATCAGGTTCACGACGTCGAAGCGGAAACCGCTCACGCCGGCCTCCTTCCAGAAGCGGATGACATTTTTCAGCTCCTCCCGGACCCTGGGATTCTCCCAGTTGAGGTCCGCCTGGCTGACGTCGAAGAGGTGAAGGTACCATTTATCGAGGGAAGGTACATACTCCCAGGCATTTCCGCCGAACTTGGATTCCCAGTTGGTCGGAGCATGGCCGTCCACGCCATCGCGGAAAATATAGTAGTCCATGTATTCCGGATCGCCGGTCATGGCTTTTTGGAACCATTCATGGTCCGTGGAGGTGTGGTTGAAGACCATATCAAACATGAACCCGATTCCGAGCTCCCTGCCCTCCTTGAGAAGAGCCATGACATCCTCCAAAGTGCCGAACATGGGGTTAACGGAGCAATAATCCGCCACGTCATACCCATTGTCGTTCATGGGGGAAAGGAAGAAGGGGGTGATCCAGATGTAATCGATTCCCAGGCTCTTCAGGTAAGGCAGCCGGGACCGGATGCCGTTTATGTCTCCGATCCCGTCGCCGTTGGAATCGCAGAAGGATTTGATATAGATCTGGTAAACGGTGCTGTGCCTGAAATCCTTCATGGTAAATCTCCCTGTTTTTATTTGGCGCTGGCGATGGTGCCAGCACCGGCCTTGACTTCCTTGCCTGCCTCAAAAGTAAAGTTCTCGTAGCCGCCGTCCTCGGTGATGACCATCATGGTGGTCAGCGGATAGCCGGCCGCGCGGATCTTGGCGGGGTCAAAGGTGATGAGCGGCTGCCCGGCCTTGACACGGTCGCCTTCTTTGACGTTCATGGTGAAGCCGTCGCCATGCATAGCCACGGTATCCAGACCGACGTGGAGGAGGATCTCCATTCCGTTGGCCATGGAGAGGCCCACAGCATGGTTGCTGCCTTCCATAGTCTGGACGACGGTGCAGTCCACCGGGGAAACGAGAACATTGTCCGTGGGCTCGATGGCGATGCCGTCGCCGAGGACCTTGCCTGCGAAGGTCTGGTCCGGAACATTCTCGATGGCAACAGTCTTGCCGGAGAGGAAAGCCTTGAAGGTGACCGGTGCATGGGCGGCGATGGCCTCCTCGCGCTCCTTGGCAGCAGCAGCCTCAGCGGCAGCCTTGCCTTCTTCAGCGGCAGCTTCCTCGGCAGCCTCAACGTCGATGCCCTTGCGCTTGCCGATGATGTAGGTCAGGACAAGGGGAACTACTATGGCGACCAGCATGCAGATGGCGAACTGGGCGATGTAGGCAGGCTGGATGGACAGGATGCCCGGGATACCGCCGACGCCGATGGCGCTGGCCGTGACGCCGAAGGCCGTGCTCAGAATAGCCGCCAGGCAGGAGCCCGCCATACCGCAGATGAAGGGGAATACGTACTTTAAGTTGACACCGAACATAGCCGGCTCTGTGACACCCAGGTAGCAGGAAATGCCGGAGGGGATGTTCAGCTCCTGCGCCTTGGCGCTCTTGCGCTGGAGGGCGACCATGCCCATGACAGCGGAGCCCTGGGCGATGTTGCTGAGAGCGATCATGGGCCAGAGCATGGTGCCGCCGAAGTCAGCGATGAGCTGAAGGTCGATGGCGTTGCTCATGTGGTGGAGACCCGTGATGACCAGCGGGGCGTAGAAGAAGCCGAATATCGCTCCGAACAAGACTCGGAAGGAACCGCTGATACCGGCATAGACGGCGGCGGAGATGAAGGAGCCGATCTTCCAGCCGATGGGACCCAGGACGAAGTGGGCGGCCATGACGGCGAGAAGAAGGCTGCAGAAGGGGACAAGTATCATGGAGACGACCTGGGGTACGATCTTCTTAAAGAACCTCTCCAGGTAGACCAGTGTGAAAGCAGCCAGCATGGCCGGAATGACCTGGGCCTGGTAGCCGATCATGTTGACCTTGATGAAGCCGAAGTTCCACTGGTTGATGGTGCCGTCGGCCAGGGCTGAGGCCACGCCGTAGGCGTTGGTCAGCTGACCGGAGACCAGGGTCAGGCCGAGGACGATGCCCAGCATCTCCGTGCCGCCCATCTTCTTCATGACGGTCCAGCAGATGCCGACGGGAATGCCGACGTGGAAGACCGCCTCGCCGAGCAGCCAGAGGAAGTGGTCCACGCCTGCCCAGAACTGGCTCTGGCTGACCAGCGTCTGTCCGCCGAAAATGGCCATGCTGTCGATGACGTTACGGAAACCCAGGATGAGACCGCCGACCACGATGGCGGGGATCAGGGGCGCGAAAATCTCAGCGATGGAGGTCATGAGCCTCTGGATCGGGTTCTGGTTCTGCTTGGACATGCTCTTGACTTCCGCCTTGGAGACGCCGGTAACGCCGGAGACCTCAGCGAAATCCTTGTAGAAATCTGCGACCTCATTGCCGATGATGACCTGGAACTGACCGGCCTGCGTGAAAGTGCCTTTTACGCAGGAAATTGCTTCTATCGCCTTGATGTCAGCCTTTTTGGGATCGCCCAGTACGAAACGCATTCTCGTGATGCAGTGCGTGACGGCTACGATATTCTCTTTGCCGCCGATGGCCTGCAGGAGCTCTTTGGCGTTCTCTGTGAATTTACCCATATCTTCCTCCCTGGAAAATGGTGTTATCTCTGATTGATAAGTGCCTGCGCGCGTACTTGTTTAAACAAGATTATAAGTCTACTATAACTTGTTCAGACAACCTAGTCAATCAAAAAAGGCATAAAAAAATACACAAATCTGCTCATCGCAGACTGTGCATTTTGAGGGAGCTATTTTCTATGGGCCAGTTCATAAAAGACGAACTGCTCCGGGCGGTGCCGGGACCTGGTGTACTCAAAGAGGACGCCCTCCTTGTTGAAGGTCTGGTTCGTGACCACCAGAAGACAGTTGTACCCGTGGAGGTCCAGACATGCGGAATCCAGCTTGTTCTCCCGCTCCACCGTGTATTTCCTGCGGGTCGTCACGATGGTCTCGCCGAGGGTATTCTCCATGTACTCGTAGACAGACCCTTCCGCGATCTCCGGCGTCAGGTCATGGACCACACTCTTTAAGAAATAGTTGTGGTCCAGAATCATGGCTTCCCCATTGAGATAACGGACACGCTGGAGGTAGTAAACGACGTCGCCCGCAGCGAAACCGGTCTTTTCGGCCAGTTCCCCGTCCACCGTCAATTCCTCGAACCGAATGACCTTGGTGACCAGGCTGAGCCCGTTCCGCTGCGCCGCCTCCTTGAGGCTCTCAATGCCGCCGATGGAGAACTGGGGCTGCACAGGCCGCCTGTATATGACCAGAACGCCCTTGCCATGTATGCTCTGGACATACCCTTCGTCGATCAACTGCCGCAGCGCCCGCCGGACGGTGTTGCGGGAGCAGTCGAATATCTCGATCAATCTATGCTCGGACGGCAGAGCGGAGCCTGCCGGGTATTCGCCGGATTCAATCTCTTCACGCAGTTTTCTGTATATGATGTCGTACTTTGTTGATGCCATTTCCAATCCTCTTGTACCTGATGCTAGGACAAGTTTAGCACAGCATTTGCCTGTCTGCAAGAATGCATCCGTAACAGAAGTGAGAATCAGGGGCGGTTCCTTTTCCCATTTTTCGCAAACGAAAAGTGGGAATCAGGGACGGTTCCTTTTCCCATTTTTCGCAAACGAAAAGTGGGAATCAGGGACGGTTCCTTTTCCCATTTTTCGCAAACGAAAAATGG
>CAMONF010000076.1 GCA_946620335.1 uncultured Clostridia bacterium | reverse complement strand
TTCTGGTAAAATGGACAGGTAAATAGTCTTCATTTATTTCAGGAGAAAACCATGGACAAGCCTTCCATCACCAAGGAAAATGTAAACCTTCTCTTTGACTCCCCCTACATCAAGGTCTTCGACCTTCAGTACGCCCCGGGGCACCACTATTACGACGCGACCCGCCGCTCGGCGGACAATCTCGTCGCCCTCAAGTCCGACGAGGCTGTCAAGACGATGACGCCCGATGCGGTCAGCTGCATCGTGATTCTTCGGACACCGAACGACGAGCCCCGGATCCTCTTTTCCCATGAATTCCGCTACCCGGCGGGCCAGTTCCTTCTGAGCGTGCCGGCCGGCCTCATCGACCCGGCGGACCTCGACGAGGAGAATCCCCTCTTCACCACCGCTATCCGCGAAATCCATGAGGAGACCGGTCTGGTGGTCAAGGATACCGACAAGATCCGCCTTGTCAGCCCCTTCCTCTACAGCACGCCCGGCATGACGGACGAGAGCAACGCTCTGGTCTCCGTGGTCATGGACCTGCCGGACCTGACCGGGCTCACCCAGTCCGGCGCCGAGGGCAGCGAGTGCTTCGACGGGTTCTCCCTCCTCACCCGCGAGGAGGCCCGCAAGGTCCTCGAGAGCGGCCGTGACGAGTACGGGAACTTCTACTCGGTCTATACCTGGGCTGCGCTGATGTATTTTGTTAGTGACCTGTGGTGAAACGGGAAAGTGGGAAAGAGGGACGGTTCCTTTTCCCACTTTTTTCTAAAAAGTGGGAAAAGGAACCGTCCCTCTTTCCCACTTTCCCCTCAAAAGGAGTACCCAAAAAATGAATGCCAAAAGAAAAGTTTATCTCCAAGACAAGACCCGCGGCTGCCTCCTTGGCGGCGCCATCGGCGATGCCCTGGGCTACGCCATCGAGTTCGACTCTGAGCCCCGGATTTTCTCCCGCTACGGTGAGACCGGCATCACAGAGTACAGACTGGAGCCATATTCGGGAAAGGCTCTTATTTCAGATGACACACAGATGACCCTCTTCACGGCCTACGGCCTCATGGCTGCCGACTGCAGGCGGCGGAAAGGCGAGCGTGTGGTCCCCAGAGACTACATCACCCTGGCCTACCTGGACTGGTTCCGGACCCAGAATATGTCCTTTCGCAATGGGAGTCAGCTGCCCAGCCACATCCCCGGCGGCGAATCGGTCCTCCTCGCTACGCCCGAGCTCTACAGCCGGCGCGCGCCGGGCAACACCTGCCTGAGCGCCCTCTCGCGCCTCACCGATGAGGCGGAGCGCCGGCCGGACTACATTGCCGAGCCCATGAACGGCTCCAAAGGCTGCGGGAGCGTCATGCGCGTGGCCCCGGTGGGTCTCGATTCTGAGTTCCTGGACATCAAGGAGATGGATTGGGAGGCCGCCCAGGCCGGCGCCATCACCCACGGCCACCCGCTGGGCTACATGCCCTGTGCGGTCCTGGCCCACATCATCCACCGGCTCCTTTTCAATGAAAAATCCATGTCTCTCAAGGAGATCATTTTGGAGGCCCGTGATACCACCGCCGACCTCTTTGCGGGAAATGAATACCTCCCCGTCCTGACAGACCTGATCGACCTGGCCGTGGAACTGGCCGAGTCCGAGGGGACAGCTGACCTGGACAACATCCACCGGCTCGGGGAGGGCTGGATCGCCGAGGAAGCTCTGGCCATCGCCATCTACTGCGCCCTCCGCCACCAGGAAGACTTCTCCGCCGGCATCATCGCCTCCGTCAACCACAAGGGCGACAGCGACTCCACCGGCGCCATCACGGGGAATATCCTCGGCGCCCTGCTGGGCGCGGACCGGATCGAAGAGAAGTGGCTCCGGGATCTGGAGCTGAAGGATGTTATTATTTCCGTTGCGGATGATATGGTGAACAACCTGGAGGGGTAAAACAAAAGGGAAAAAGTGGGAATCAGGGACGGTTCCTTTTCCCAGTTTTCATAGAAAACTGGGAAAAGGAACCGTCCCTGATTCCCACTTTTTTCCTTTTACCCTCAGAAGATCAGGCTGTACTTCTCCACATCAAGCAGCACGTCTCCGTCCGCTTCGAAGCTGATGGCCTGGGCCCCGTCGTGGGTGTAAATGAGACTGGTGGCCGCCTGCTCGCCATCGTTGATGAAGAGCTCCAGGCTGTGCTTGTCCAGGATGACCCGCATCTTGAGTTCGCCGCCGGAGGGCGCGACCAGGAATTCACGGACATTGACTATGTCATGGGCGAAGCCGCAGTGGCTGCGGTCGATCCGGACGGTGTTGTTGGCCGTCTTGTAGCGGACGGTGGTGACGAACCGGCCGTCCTTGGCCAGGTGCATGTAGAAGTAGTTGAACATGGTGCTGGAGGCGGGGCGGATGTGAATCGTCATATCCAGCGCGCGGCCTTCGATGCCCATGAGGTTGGTGTCCTTGTGGATCAGAACGTTGCGGTAGACGACCCGGTGACCTCTGTAGTTCTCAATTTCACGGACGGGATTCTGATAGAGGCGGCCGTTCCGAATGGAGAGCTCGCGGGGAAGGGTCATTTCACCGTACAGGTGAGCGTCCAGCTTTTTGGCGGCCGTCGTGGACCAGTTCTGCATCCAGGCGATCATGACCCTGCGGCCGTCCGGAGTTTCCAGCGTCTGCGGGGCATAGAAGTCGAGGCCGTAGTCGATAGCCTGCGCTCCCTCCCGGTCAAAACGGTGCTTTTCCGGGTCGTAAGTGCCGATCATGCACACTGTACCGTAGCCGGCGTGGAATTCCAACCCCATGGGCAGCATTTCCTGGGGGCTGGTGAGGAGGACCTGCTGTCCGTCCAGGGAGAAGAAGTCGGGGCACTCCCACATCCGGCCGAACTCGTTGCGGGACATGTCCAGGGTGGTCACAAAGGACCAGTTGACGGCATCCTTGCTCTCATAGAGAAGGATGGCGCCGCTTCCGTCCGGCGTCCGGTTGCCGGCCACCACGTAATAGGTGTCGCCTTCGCGCCAGACCTTGGGGTCTCTGAAATCCTCGGTGCTTCCGCCTGCCGGCAGGAGGGAGGCTCCGATGACGGGGTTCAGAGGATGCTTCTCATAATCGATACCGTCTCCGATGGCGATGCACTGGGTCTGCGCTTCCTTCATGAGACCTGAGGCGGACCGAATGGTCTTCCGCCCGGTGTAGACGAGAAGCTGACGCCCGTCCGTCATCTCCACGGCGCCTCCGGAGAAGCATCCGTTCTTATCCGGTTCTGTGTCGGGTGCCAGGGCAATCGGCAGACGTTCCCACTTGATAAAATCTTTTGTCTTGACGTGTCCCCAATGCATGGGCCCCCACTGGGTGGAGTAGGGGTGATACTGGTAGAACAGGTGGTATTCCCCCTTGTAGACGGAAAAGCCGTTGGGGTCGTTGATCCAGCCGACGCCGCCGGTGACGTGGAACAGAGGTCGCTCCTCCTTTGGGACGAACGGCATGTATTTTTCTTCGAAAGCTCTGGCTTTTAGCAGCATTTCACTGGCCATTTCATATCTCCTGTTTATAAATGAGGACCGTCGCCGGAAGCAGGTGCGGTACTTATTTGTACCGCAAGTGCTTGGGGCGACGGCCCTCGCGATCATTTAATTACAGCAGTCGTTTCGCCTGAATTATTCATTCATGGTTGCAGCGTAGCGGTCATAAGCGGCCTGGTAGACGTCCAGAAGCTGCTGCATACCGCAGGTGTCGTTGAGGTTCTGCTTGTAGGCTTCCCACTCAGCATCGGTCGGGCCGCCGTTCTTCAGCCACAGGCCTTCCTGCTCGGAGACAGTGCTCTGGAAGTCGGGCTTGAAGCGGTCGATGGTCTCGAGCTCTTCAGCGGTGAAGACGCAGTCGACCGGGTAGGTGGTGGTATCGGCGACCTGCGGCATCCAGTAATCATAGAGGTCGGTCAGTCTCTCGATAGCACGGTCTTCCATCTGGAAGGTGTCGGTGTAGTAGTGGGAGAGGATGAGCTTCGGACCAGCAACTTCGTAGGTGGACTTAAGCTCGCCGGCGCCCTTGCCGAACTTCTCCTGGGACTCAGCCTCGGTGATGGACTTCCAAACGCCGTTCTCATCCTGCTCGGTGAAGAAGACGCCGATCGGGCCATACTGGAGCTGCATGACGGTCTCGCCGGTGTACCACTTGTCATAGAACTTCAGAAGAGCTTCGGGGTTGCCGCAGGCTTCTGTGATGGAGAGCTGACCGGAGTTGGTGCCGCCGCCGGTACGGACAGTGACGTTCTTGGTGCCGTCCGGGCCTTCGAGGACCGGAAGGAAGACATAGTCCTTGGAGTACTCGCCCATGAGCTCCTCGATGTACCACCATGTGGAGACACCGACGTAACCCTGCTGGCACTTGGACATAAGCTGTGTGGTATCCTGGGAGAAGGTCTCGATATCCATCAGGCCTTCAGCATACCAGTTGTGGAAATAATCCATGGCTGCGCGATAGTTGTCATCGTCGCAGACGAAGTTGACCTTGCCATCCGGCTGCAGGACCAGGTCGTCGCAGACGTCGTTGATCCAGTTGGTGAAACCGAAGCCGGCGTAGAAGATGTTCTGGCCCCAGCACCACTGGTCAAAACCGGTGGACATCGGAAGGGTGGTGCCGGCTTCGTTGCCATAGTACTTGTGGGACATGTCGTTCTCTTTGAAGGCGACCAGGACGTCATGGAGCTCGTCGAGGGTGGTCGGGACCTCAAGGCCGAGGTCGTCCAGCCATGCCTTGTTGATCATGGAGAACTGGGGAATGGCGAAGATGGAGTAATCCTCTTCCTTGCCGATACCGGCGGTGCCCATCTGCTCAGCGCTGGGAAGACCGTAGATCTTGCCGTCGTCCATGGTGATAGCGGCCTTGATCGCCGGATGCTCCTCGAGGATGGCAGACAGGTTGGGCATGATTTCGGGGGTGATGTAGGGGGTCAGGTCGATGAAGGTGCCGTCAGCGCCGTAGTTGGCCAGCTCGTAGTTGGAGAAACCAACGCCCTGGAAGGCATCGGGCAGCTCGCCGCCGGCGATGTGGATGTTGACCTGCTCAGAGAGAGAGTCGCTCATGGTGTTCCATGTGATCTTGATGCCGGTCTCTTCCTGAAGTTTGTTCAGGACTTCGTTGTCGGTGTAGCCTGGGGACAGGGCAGACTGTCCGCCGATGATGGTGAACTCGGTCTGATCGGTGTCAGCAGCAGCTCCCGAAGATGAGGAACCACCGCAGGCGGCGAGAGAGAGCACCATGACGGATGCCAGTCCCAATGCTGTCATTTTTCTGAATTTGCTCATTTCCTTCTCCTTTTATATAAATAAGTTAAAATGAAACCAGGATCAGCCCTTGACGGCGCCGGCCATCATGCCCTGCTCGAAGTACTTCTGTACGAAGGGGTAGATGATCAGCATCGGGGCAGCGGCGACGATAATGGAGGAGAACTTGATCATCTCAGTAATCTTGTTCAGCTCGGCATAACCGCCGGAGATGGTGGAGGCCTGAGCCGCGGAAGCGGAGCTCTTGATAAGGACGTTTCTCAGGACCAGGGGAAGCGGTGCCTTATCGGCGCCGGTCAGGTAAATCAGAGCTGTGAACCAGTCATTCCAGTAAGCGACCATACTGAAGACGACCATAACGGCCAGGATGGGGCTGGAAAGAGGAATGATGACGTGCCAGAATGTCTGCAGCTTGTTGCAGCCGTCCAGCTCGGCGGCTTCGACCAACTCGCCGGGGATGGAGTTCTGGAAGTAGTTCCTGACGATGATCATGTTGCCGACTGCAACGCCGCCCGGCAGGAAGAGGGCCCACATGTTGTTGATGAGGCCGGTGTTCTTGACGACCAGGTAGGTCGGGATCAGACCGCCGCCGAAGTACATGGTGATCAGGAAGAAGATGCTGAAGAATTTTCTTCCGGGCAGGTCCTTCACGGACAGCGGGTAAGCTGAGATATACAGCATGGTGACCGAGAAGATCGTACCGATGACGGTGTACTTGATGGAGTTGATGTAACCGGTGAAGATGTTGGAATCCGCGAATACAGCCTGATAACCCTTGAGGGTGAAGCCGCTCGGGAGGAGGAAGGTCTTGCCTGCGTATACGTCATAGGGATTCGAGAAGGAAGCCACCAGAACGTAGTAGAGCGGGTAAGCCACTAAGAACATGACAAGAGCAGTGATGACGATAAGGATGATGTCACTGGTGCGTTCGGAAAAACCCTGTGCTTTTTTATCCATAACTGCACCTCCTTAAATGAAGTCGACATCCGAAGCTCTCGACGCAATCTGGTTAACGACGATGAGCAGGATCAGGTTGACTGCCGTATTGAAGAGGCCGACAGCCGTCGAGTAGCTGTACTTGGCGTTTTCAATACCTTGCTGGTAGACGTAGACGGCGATGACATCGCTGGTGGCCTTGTTCAGATCTGTCTGAAGCAGCCAGACCTTTTCGAAACCGACGTTCATCAGGGAGCCGGCGCTCATGATCAGGTTCAGGATGGCCATCGGCAGCAGGGCCGGAAGGTCAATGTTCATGATGCGCTGGAAGACGGACGCGCCGTCGACCTTGGCTGCCTCGTAGAGGCTGGTATCTACAGCGGAGAGGGTGGCCAGGTAGATGATGCAGCCCCAGCCTGCATCCTGCCAGATGCCGGATGCGATGTAGATGGTCCTGAATGCGGAAGATTCTGTCAGGAAGTCAATGCTGGTGCCCAGGAGGAGGTTGATGAGACCGCCGGAGGGGCTCAGGAAGATACGGATCATACCACAGACGACCATCGTGGAAATGAAGTGCGGTGCGTACAGGACCGTCTGCACGACGCGCTTGTATCTCTTGAATCTCAGCTGGTTGATGCAGAGTGACAGAATGATCGGTACCGGGAAGCTCCACAGAAGAGAGTAGAAGCTCAGAAGAATGGTGTTCTTGATCATTCTTCCGCAGGTCGGTGCCGTGAAGAAACGCTCGAACCACTCCAGCCCTACCCAGGGGCTTCCTGTGATACCCCTGCTGGCCTTGTAATCCCTGAAGGCAATCTGGATGCCGTACATGGGGATGTACTTATAAATGAAGGTCAGTACAAGGGGGATCAGGAGCAACAGGTAGAGCTGCCAGTTGTCCTTGAGACGTTTCGCAAGCGGTCTTTGCAGAACAAGGTTGCCGCTTGCAGGCTGGCTTGTTTTTTTCATGTTTGCCCTCCTTCATGAAAGAACGGTGAAATTTCAAAGGCTGTTTCGCGAAAATAGCACATGAATTTCACCAACACGATAGATGCTGAGATAATTCTACAGTCTGCCATGTGTATGTGTCAATTGAAAATATGCAGTTTCACGACTTTTTGTGACTATTGCATCAATCTGCATAGTGAAATTAGTGACATTTTAACGCGTGTTGTTCATGAAAAGTTTATTTCATTTTCACGGAAATGGTGATATAATTCATGTTGAAATGAAGACAGTGTATAAAACATGCAGGAGAAAGATTTCATGAGAAAAAAGAACACTGCTGCGACGATGAAGGATGTGGCTGAAGAGGCCGGCGTGTCCCTCGG
>CAMONF010000075.1 GCA_946620335.1 uncultured Clostridia bacterium | reverse complement strand
TTTGTGAAGATTAGTTAAACAATTTTCACAAAAACCAATACAGGAATTCTTCGGGGCGGGGTGCAAGTCCCCACCGGCGGTATAGTCCGCGACCACCTTTGGGTGAATGAACCGGTGACATAGAGCGCGTATGGCGCGAAGACGTGAATTCCGGTACCGACAGTATAGTCTGGATGAGAGAAGAAGATGTGTTTTATGTGCGCATGACAGGTCCCGGAATAGTATTTCCGGGGCCTTTTCTTTTTCTGAGCACAGGCGCGTGAGTTGTCAAAGAGGCTCCGCCTGCTGCCCGGGAAGAGGGAAAGCGCGGCTGCCCACGGCCGATTCTTTCACGAGCGCGCAGAAAGATTTCTGAGATCTGCGTAGAACTCCTGTCAGTTTTTCAACTGTCTTCATTTTCAGACAAATGAAGACCCCAAGAAAGGAGTTATCCATGACCACAAAAGAAGCCGCCGTCGCAACCCCAGTCACCAGCACCCGCAAGGTCGCTGCCATCGGCATGTTCGCCGCCATCGCCGCGGTCCTCATGTTCTTTGAGCTTCCCCTTCCCATCACCCCCTCCTTCTACAAGCTGGACTTCTCCGAGGTCCCGGTCCTCATCGGCACCTTCTGCTACGGCCCCCTGGCGGGCGTCCTGATCGAGCTGGTCAAGATCCTGGTCAAGACCGTGATCAAGGGCACCTCCACCGCCTTTGTGGGCGAGATCGCCAATTTTGCCATCGGCTGCGCCATGATCATCCCGGCCGGTTTTATTTACAAGGCAAATAAGACCCGCAAGAGTGCCCTGATTGGCCTGGTCACCGGCACACTGGTGATGTCTCTCATCGGCGCTCTCCTGAACGCCTACGTCCTTCTGCCGGCCTATTCCGTCGCCTACGGGATGCCCATCGATGCCCTGGTGGGCATGGGCACGGCCATCAATGCCTCGGTCACCGACGTGCTCTCCTTCGCGGTGCTCCTGGTCGTTCCCTTCAACCTGATCAAGGGCGTGGCGGTCAGTGTGCTGACCTTCCTCCTCTACAAGCACATCAGCCGCCTGATCAAGGGCGCCAACAACTGAGAAAGTCTCCCGGTAAGAGTTTCGGCCATCCTGTTCGTGTTCGGACAGGATGGCTTTTTTGATGCGCGCGCATAGAGGAAAGTGAAAGACACCATGATCTGTACAAAAAAGAATGTGCTTTTCTGACAAAATACAGTACAATAATAACAGATGGCCTATGGCCGGCCCAGGCCTTCATGAGGCCCGGGCAATGGATGAATGGGAGCGAATATTACGGGAGGGCGGCTTCCCTCCCTATCGGGCAGCGCTGCGGGCGGCAGACTGTCCTCATTTTATAAAATAAAAACAGGAGGTGTTCTATGCGTATCATTGATCTCATGGGCGAGTGGACCTTATCCAAAGCGGACGGCTCGGACCTGGTCCCTGTCCGCATACCCGGCTCGGTCGTGACCGGTTACATGGAGGCCGGCCTGCTGGAGGACCCGTACTACCGCCTCAATGAGTGGGAGACCCTGCCTATTTTCCGGGAGGATTATGTCTTCACCAGGACATTTGACCTGCCGGCCGAGGTGCTCGGGGAAGAGAGAATCGAGCTTGTGGCCGATCCGGAGACCCTGGACACCCTCTGCACCATTTCCATCAACGGCAAGCTGATCGCATCCACCGACAACATGCACTGCGGCTACCGCTTCCCGGTCAAGGAGGCCCTGACCGCGGGCGCCAACGTCCTTAAAATTGAGATCAAGTCTCCACTCGTCTACTGCGAGCAGAAGCTGAGGGAGCACAACCGGGAGCAGCACTATGTGGCCTCCGGCGCCATCGAGGGAAATGAATACCTGAGAAAGCCCCACTCCATGTTTGGCTGGGACTGGGGCATCCAGCTACCCGACAGCGGCATTTACCGGTCCCTCAGGATCGAAGCCTGCAGCGGGCCGGTCATCGGCGACGTGAAGATTGGCCAGCGCCACGAGGACGGCCACGTCACAGTGGACGTTCTTGTCCGGGCTGATTACCTGGAGGGCCGCGGCTGCCGCGTCAAGGCGGAGCTCACGCCGGATCCGGAGACCGTTGGCGGACCCGTCTACGAGGAGACCGTTTACGGGTTTGGACAGATTCAGGCGGGGGCGGAGTGTGTCTGCATTTCCCTGGAGGTCGCGGAGCCCAGGCTCTGGTGGCCCAACGGGCTGGGCGGCCAGCCCCTCTACGACCTGACTGTGACCCTCATGGACGAGGAGGGAGCTGCCCTCGACGTGTCCGACAAGACCATCGGCCTCCGCACCGTCACCATCCGCCAGGACAAGGACGAGTGGGGGCAGGAGTTCACCTTCATCGTGAACGGTGTGCCAGTCTTCATGAAGGGCGCCAACTATATCCCGGAAGACGCGGTCTACCCGCGGATCACCCGGATCACCAGCGAGATGCTGATCGCCGACTGCGCCAGGGCAAATTACAACATTCTCCGGGTCTGGGGCGGCGGCTACTATCCCAGCGACGATTTCTATGACCTCTGCGACCGCTACGGCATCCTGGTCTGGCAGGACTTCATGTTCGCCTGCAACGTCTACATCGGCGACGAGGCCTTCACGAAGAGCATCGAGAAGGAAGCCATCGACAATGTGAAGCGCCTGCGCCACCACGCCTCCCTGGCCCTCTGGTGCGGCAACAACGAGTGCGAGCAGGGCTGGGTCATGTGGGAGGGCTTCGGCGACGGCGAGCCCCTTGCCAAGGACTACTACCGCCTGCTCTTCGAGGATATGTTCCCCAGGATCGTCGCCGAATATGACGGCTCGACCTTCTACTGGCCTTCCTCCCCCTCCTCGGGCGGCAATTTCGACGACCCCATGAGCGAGGAGAAGGGCGACGCCCACTACTGGGCGGTCTGGCACGGCCTGCGGCCCTTCGCGGACTTCAAGAAGCACTTCTTCCGCTACCAGTCGGAGTTCGGCTTTGAGGCCCTCCCGACCTTGAAGACCATCCACGGCTTCACGGAGGAGGATGACCGGAATTTCTACAGCCCGGTCATGGAGAACCACGACAAGTGCATAAACGGCGACGCCAAGATCATGTGGTACATGGCGGACAATTTCCGCTTCCCCAAGGACTTCGAGCACCTTGTCTATGTGAGCCAGGTCCTCCAGGCCTACGGCATCACCCAGGCCTGCGAGCACCTGCGCCGGATCCGGCCCCGCTGCATGGGCACCACCTACTGGCAGGTAAATGACAACTGGCCCGTGACTTCCTGGGCCAGCATCGACTACACCGGCCGCTGGAAGGCCCTCCACTACGCGGCAGCCCGCTTCTTCGCACCCATTGTGACCAGCATTGACGTCCACGATGGGCAGGCGGACCTCTATGTGGTGAACGATACCCTTCTTGAGAAGGATTTCATTTCCTGTCTCAGGGTTCGGGCCCTCGATTTCACTGTCCTCGGCGAATGGCGCCGTGAAGGGACCGTGGCAGGGGGCAGCTCTGTGAAGCCCATTTCCGTGCCGACGGAGGCCTGGAAGGGCAAGGAGGCTTACGTCTATCTGGAAGCGACAGTGGTCCTCTCAGACGGGCAGGTCCTTCGGAACGTGGAGACCCTGAAGCCCTACCGCGAGCTGGAGCTGGAAGCCCCCAACGTCAGTGTCGAGGTGGAGGAGGTGGCGGACCGGTTCCGCCTGGTCCTGACCTCCGACACCTTTACGCCCTACGTCTATCTGGACTTCGACGACGCGGACGTGGTCTTCAGCGACAATTACTTTACCATCTCCGGGCCGGAGCCGGTGGCGGTGAATATTCTGAAGTCGGACATCCGCACGGGGTATCTTACAGACGCCATGGATGTGGCGGAGCGGCTCAAGGTCATCACCCTCTACGACTCCTTCCGGTGAGGCGCCGGCCGTTCCCTTGGCCGGAGCGCGGAAGGCCGCGGGGCTTGACAAGGAAGAGGGAAGGGCATAGTATTAGAGCATCTGTTGGGCATGGCATGCTCCCGGGATGCAAAACATCCCTTGCCGGGCAGGCCGAACAGTGATAAAATGACATCGAACAAGGGAGTTCGGCACATGACCGGACTCCCTTTGTCTTTATTTCCCGGAAAATCACCGGTCCGTCTCACGAATACATGGATGGAGGAATTCCAATGAGCACATATACCAAGCAGGATATCTTTGACCTGGTGGAGGAGGAGGACGTTGCCTTTATCCGCCTCCAGTTCACCGACATTTTCGGCACATTGAAAAATGTAGCCATCACCCCCTCGCAGCTCAGGCGCGCTCTGGACGGCAAGTTCATGTTCGACGGGTCGGCCATCGAGGGCTTCGTCCGCATCGAGGAATCGGACATGTATCTGGTGCCGGACCTGGATACCTTTACCATTTTTCCCTGGCGGCCCCAGCAGGGAAAGGTCGCCCGCATGATCTGCGACGTTTTCCGGACGGACAACACGCCTTTCAAGGGAGATCCCAGGCATGTCCTGAAGCTGGCCATCCAGGAGGCCGCCGAGGAGGGTCTGACCTTCAAGGTCGGCCCGGAGTGCGAGTTCTTCCTCTTCCAGATGGACGAGAACGGTCATCCCACCACCACCACGGACGAGCAGGCAGGCTTCTTCGACACCAGCCCCCTGGATTTCGGGGAAAATGCCCGCCGCGACATTGTCCTGACGCTGGAGGACATGGGCTTTGAGGTGGAATCCTCCCGCCACGAGGGCGCGCCGGCCCAGCATGAGATCGATTTCCGGTACGACGAGGCCCTGAAGACGGCGGACAATATCCAGACCTTCAAGCTGACCGTCCGCACCATCGCCCGCCAGCACGGGCTTCATGCCACCTTCATGCCAAAGCCCAAGCCCTTCTGCGACGGGTCGGGCATGCATTTGAACCTTTCTCTCCACAAGGACGGGCGCAACATTTTTGACGCGCCGGAGTCCCCGGACGGCCTGTCCGACGAAGCCAGGTGGTTCATCGGCGGCCTCATGACCCATATCCGCAGTATGAGCGCGGTGCTCAATCCCCTGGTCAACTCCTACAAGAGGCTGGTCTCCGGGTATGAGGCGCCTGTTTACATTTCCTGGAGCGCCGGGAACCGCAGTCCCCTGATCCGGGTCCCCTTCGCCAGCGACGGGGAGAACCGGAGGCTGGAGCTTCGGAGCCCGGATTCGGCGGCCAACCCCTACCTGGCCCTGGCTCTGTGTCTCAGGGCCGGTCTGGACGGCATTCGGAGGCAGATCGAGCCGCCTGCGCCGGTTGGGGGCAACATTTATCAGCTCACGCCCTCCCGCATGCGGGAGCTGGGCATCGGCCTGCTGCCGGGCACCCTCAAGGAGGCCCTGGACGCGATGGACGCGGATCCCTTCGTCCGGGAGACACTGGGAGACCATCTCTACGACAAATACCGGGAGGCCAAGCAACGCGAGTGGGCGGACTTCTGCGCGGAGATTACCAGCTGGGAGATCAAGGAGTACCTGAATAAGTACTGACAGGTACCGGGAGATTGTTTTGATCAATATAATTGTGGTATTTCGTAAAATCGAGGATGCCAGGAACATCCGGAACGTTCTGGTCAGGAACGGCTTTACGGTTACCGCAGTGTGCAGCACCGGCCTTCAGGCCATCAGCCAGGCGGATAATCTGAAGGGGGGCATCGTCATCTGCGGCAGCCACCTGACGGATATGCCCTGGTCTGAGCTCCGCCAGGGCCTTTCATCCGACTTCCAGCTCCTGCTCATGGCCAAAAGCTCGGTTCTGCCATCTCTACGGGACAATGACATCGTCTGCCTTCCCCTGCCGGTCAAGGTGGGCGACCTGGTGGAGACCGTGGGCATGATGGCCAGGACCCTGGAACGCCAGATGCGCCGCCGGAAAATGAAGCCACGCGCCAGGTCCGAGAGCGACGAGGCCGCCATCCGGGAGGCCAAGCAGGTTCTCATGGAGCGCAACAATATGACCGAACCGGAGGCCCACCGCTACCTCCAGAAGCACGCCATGGATACCGGGACCTCTTTGGAGGAGATGGCCCGAATGGCGCTGGAGCTTTACCGGTGAGGGGAGTTGAGACAGAGGGAAACTGGGAATCAGGGACGGTTCCTTTTCCCACTTTTCATTTCATGAAAAGTGGGAAAAGGAACCGTCCCTGATTCCCAGTTTCAGCCTTCG
>CAMONF010000074.1 GCA_946620335.1 uncultured Clostridia bacterium | reverse complement strand
GGACCGAGTACGAGATCCAGGGCGAGCCGCTGGTGTCCATCATCATCCCCAATAAGGACCTGCGGGATGTTCTGAAGAGGGCAGTGGACTCCATTTACGAGAAGTCCACCTACAAAAACTTCGAGATCGTCATCTGCGAGAACAATTCGACGGAGCCGGAGACCTTCGCCCTCTACGAGGAGCTTCAGAAGCAGCATGACAACCTCCGCGTGGTGGTCTGGGACAAGCCTTTCAACTACTCGGCCATCAACAATTTCGCGGTGAAGAGCGCCAAGGGCGACTACCTCCTCTTCCTCAACAACGATGTGGAAGTCATCACTGAGCGCTGGATCGAGGAGATGCTCGGCTATTGCCAGCGGGGAGACGTGGGCGCTGTCGGCGCGAGACTGTATTACCCCAACGACAGGCTCCAGCACTGCGGCATCGTCGTCGGCATCGGCGGCGTGGCCGGCCACATCTGCCACCTGGAGAAGCGGGATTCCGGAGGCTACTACGGCCGGGTCTTCAAGACCCAGGACGTGAGCGCCGTGACGGCGGCCTGCATGATGATGCCGCGCCATGTCTTCGAGGCGGTCGGCGGCTTTGACGAGGAGCTGGCGGTGGCCTACAACGACGTGGACCTCTGCCTCAAGGTCCGGGAGGCCGGCTACCTGGTGGTCTACAACGCCTGGTGCCAGCTCTACCACTATGAATCCCTCTCGAGAGGGTCCGACGACGAGAAGCAGGACCCGAAGAAGCATGCCCGCCAGATGGCCGAGGCCAGACGCCTCCGGGACCGCTGGCCGGAGATCTTCGAGAAGGGAGATCCTTATTTTAACCCCAATCTGGACTATGACACGTCCGATTACGTCCTCAGGGGCACCATGCCGCCCAACTACTCGGTCCTGCAGAAGGCCCGGGAAGAGGTGACTGAGGACGGGAATTCATAACGGCTCCGGGTTTTCGCCAGGTCCTCCCTTTTGGAAGTGACCTGGGCAGAAAAATCCTTTCCGCCCGGCGGAAGAAGCCGTTTTCAAGATGCAAGGGCACCTGGTGCCCTGCGCCCGACGAGGAGACACAGGATGATAAGAAATGATGGCTTTCTGATTCGGAACGACCGGTTTTCCCTGACAGAGAAGGACCTCTATATCCTGCGGGGGCACCTGGTGCCCGCCGCGGAGGTGGAAGCCTTCCTGGACGGAAAGCCCTTCCCGGCCGAGGTCCGCTATATCACCCAGAATGTGGATGAGCGCTACGGCGGCTGCGAGGCCGAGGTCCGCTTCCGGATACCGGCGGATATCGAAAAGCACAAAAAGCTGAAGGTCTTTGTGGCCCGCGACAGCGGCCGCCGGCTCTGCTTCGAGATCGGCGCCGCCGCCCTGGCCGAGAAAATGAACGCCTGCAAGGTCTTCGTGGACGACTTCACGGTCAACCAAAAGGACGGGCTGCTCCGCCTTCAGGGCTGGGCGGTCTCCACGGTTCCGGTGGAGATGGCCGTCCTCGATGAAAATAAAAAGCCCATTCGGGACGTCATCACCCGCTACAAGCGGCTGGACGTGGCCGACCTCTTCGACGAGTTCGCCGTGGATCCCATGTGCGGCTTCAACATCGAGATCCGGCCCGTGCCCAAGGGAAAGATCTATGTGGCTTTCCGGGCCGGGGACGAGAAGCTGCTCCAGTGTTATCGGACGGACATCATCTCCGCGAGGACGGCCAAGGCTTCCCGCCTGGCCAAAAAGGGCGTTGAGTACTTCAAGTACCACGGCTTAAAGCCCCTGGCTGAGAAGGTCTACGACAAGCTCTTCAATCCGGCCATGCGGCCGGTGATCTACGCCGACTGGATCAAAAAGCACCTGCCCTCCGACCGGGTCCTGGCCCGGCAGCGGGCGGACCGCTTCGATCCGGCGCCGCTCTTCTCCATCGTGGTGCCGCTCTACAAGACGCCGGAGGAGTATCTGCGGGCACTGGTCGACTCGGTCAAGGCCCAGAGCTATGAGAACTGGGAGCTCATTCTCTCCGACGGCAGCGGTGAGGACACGCCGCTGAATGCTCTTCTGGATGAGCTGGAGGCCTCCGACGGCCGCATTCACGCCGTCCGGAACGGCCGGCAGCTGAGGATCGCGGAGAATACCAATGCCGCCATCGCGGCGGCGAAGGGCGATTACATCGTCTTCGCCGACCACGACGACCTGCTGACGCCCAACGCCCTCTATGAGAACGCGGCTGCCATCCGCAGGGACCCGGAGGCCGAGTTCCTCTACAGCGACGAGGACAAGATCGGCATCGGCGACAAGTACATGCAGCCCAACCTTAAGCCCGATTTCGACCCGGACTTTCTCCGGTCCGTCAACTATATCTGCCACCTGCTGACTGTGAAGAGGAGCCTCCTCGAACGGGTGGGTCTTCTCGACCCGGCCTTCGACGGTGCCCAGGACTACGACTTCGTCCTGCGTTGCACGGAGGCGACGGACCATATCGTCCATATCCCGAAGATCCTCTATCACTGGCGCTTCTTCGAGGGAAGCACAGCCGCCAACCCGGAGAGCAAGACCTACGCCTTCGAGGCCGGCAAACGCGCCATCAATGCCCACTACGCGAGGCTGGGGCTGCCGGCGGAGGCGGAGATGGGAGAGTTCCCGGGCATTTACCGGACCCGCTACCACTGGCCCGACAAGCCGTCTGTCACGGTCCTCATTCCCAACAAGGACCACATCGAGGACCTGGACAAGTGCATCAAGAGCATGGACAAGGGGGTCATCTATCCCGAACTCGAGATCCTGATCGTGGAAAACAACTCCACGGAGCCGGAGACCTTCGCCTACTACGAGAAGCTGAAGGCTGAGGATCCCAGGGTCAAGGTGGTCTATTTCGAAGGCCCCTTCAACTACTCGAAGATCAACAACTTCGGCGCCCGCTATGCCACCGGGGAATTCCTCTTCCTGCTCAACAACGACACGGAATTCATCAGCGACGACGTGATCGGGGAGCTGGTGGACTTCTGCCGCAGGCCGGACGTCGGCGCCGTCGGCGCGAGACTCTACTACGAGGACAACACCATCCAGCACGCCGGCGTCATTGTCGGCTGGGGCGGAATTGCCGGACACGCCTTCGTCAACCAGGGCAGGGGCGAGACCGGCTACCAGCACCGGATCATCTGCCAGCAGGACTACTCTGCGGTCACCGCGGCCTGCATGATGGTCAAAAAGAGCGTGTTCGACGCGGTGGGCGGCTTCACGGAGGAGCTGGCCGTCGCCTTCAACGACATCGACCTGTGCATGAAGATCCGCAAGGCCGGGTACCTGATCGTCTACAACCCCTTCTGCGAGCTCTACCACTATGAGTCCAAGTCCAGGGGCCTCGACCAGGGCAACCCGGAGAAGGTGGCCCGGTTCCAGAACGAGATGGCCATCTTCCAGAAACGCTGGCCCGAGATCTTAAGGGACGGCGATCCCTACTACAACCCGAATCTGTCCATGGTCACCCAGGACTTTTCGCTCAAGCATAACTGAGGATCGACCGGCAGCGCAGTCGGGCCGGCAGCAATGGCATATATTCAACATATACTACGCCGCCGCGGGATGAAACACGTGCCCGCGGAAGGCGTGGGCAGAGCTCGCTTCATGTGCAGCGGTAGAGGGGACGGCGGTACATAAGGAACGGATCCATACGGAGGAAGTATTTGCATGAAAACCAAGCATCGGGCAGGAGGAGGGAATGAAGGCGGATTTTTTGCCCGCCACCAGCTCCCCTTTGAACTCCTCTACGTGGGCCTCTTCGGCCTTTTCTGTGTCCTGTGGGCCTGCCAGCGGGATATGTCCTTTAATCCGGACGAAGTGATGCGTGCCCAGGTCCCCTGGTACATCTATGAGCACGGCAAACTGCCGAACGGGTGGACGGAGGAGATCCGGGATTCCCTCTGGGGCTTCTCCTACGCTTTCCAGCCCACCTTCCTGCCCTCCCTGATCGGGGCCGGCTTTATGAGGCTGACGGACCTTTTCCATGCCACCGAGTACACCCGGCGGGTGGCCCTGCGGCTGACGAGCGTGGTCGCAGGCATGGGGTCGGTCTTCTTCTTCTTCAGAATAGGCGGGAGGCTCTTTGACACCCGGATGAAATGGCTGATGACGGTATTCATTTCCACCATCCCCCAGTTCATCTACTTAAGTTCCTACTATAACTACGACATGGTCTGCCTCTGCGGCTCCGCCATGGTCGTCTACGCCTGGATCCGCATCCTGCAGGAAGGCTGGGACTACAGGAACGCCCTGATCCTTTCGGTGGGCATGAGCATCATCGCTCTGAGCTACTACAACGGGTACAGCTGGATCTTGTGCAGCATTTTCCTCTTCTTCCTGACGCCGGTCCTGAAGATCGACGAGCAGATGGACAGGGGGAGGATGGTCCGGCTCTTTTTCTACATAGTCGGCCTGGTCTTCGTCATGATCGGCTTCTTCTTTATCCGGAACCTGGTCATCTACGAGGGCTTCGACCTCTTCGGCTCCAAGTCCATGAACCTGTCCCAGGAAATGTACGCCGTCTCTGAGCTCAAGCCCAGCGTCAAGACCTCCCTCTACGAGGACGGCATAAGCCTCTGGGACATGTTCACCATGCGGGACGGAATCTACATGGAGGGCGTTCTGGAAAGCTTCGTGGGCTCCTTCGGCTATATCGCCTCCGACGTGCCGGAATGGATCTTTGATTTCTACAAGTTCTCCTTCGGCTTCGGGGCCATCGGCTTTTTGGGCGCGGCCTTCACCGCCATCGCCGGCCGCTCCTCCCAGTTCGAGGGGGAGGGGATGACCCTCAGAAAGTCGGTCGTCCTCTTCAGCCTGCTCTGGCTTTCCTTCCTGATCGTCTTCGGGCTCCACACCTACTACAGCTACGCCAAGGACTACCAGCCCCAGGGAAGGTACGATTATCCGGCCATGCCGGCCATCGCCCTCATCTGGGCCACCGGCGTAGAGTGGCTCCGCAACCGGCCAAAACTGGTCACGCGGCTCTTCTTCGCACTCTGTATCGTTGTTGCCGTGGTTGCGTTTTTCACGGCATTTCTGAGGGGCGAGCTCATCGTCTGGCTGAGATAAAGCATTCACGCATTCCGGTGCATTATGAATGGGGGTGTAAGGATGATGGAAGAAAATGAGAACAGGGCAAGGTTCCTGACCACACTGATTGTCTTTGTTTTGGCCGCCGGCCTGGCCGTCCTGCTTCTCAGGGACGGATTCTTCGGCGGCTGCTACCCGGTCTTCGCCGGCGGCACTGCGGGCAATGCCCAGGATTACCTGGCCATCTGCGCGTCCCTCGTCAGGAAGGTGTCCGACAAGGACCTGACCTTCTGGGATGCCTGCCTGGGTCCGGGCGGAAACCTCTTCCGCTACGACCTGGCCAATCCGGTGACGATCGCCCTGGTCGTTTTCGGCTCCGTGAAGGGAATCGCTTCCATGCCCATGGTCCTTTCCTGGGTGCTGGCCGTGCTCACGGTGCTGACGGCTGTCATGGCTTATTTCTGGCTGTCCTCCTTCGCTCTTCCTGAGGCGGCCAAAGGAGCCGGCGCCCTGGCTGTGGCCGCCACGGCCCTGGCCCTGGTGCCGCGGCTCTCCTACCCGGCCATGATCTTCCCGGCCCTTGCCATGCTCCTGGCCCTGGCCGCCGAGCGGTCCGTCAGGAAAAGCCGTCGTTGGGGGCTCATCACGTTTACTGTTTTCGCGGCCTTCGTGTGCGACATCCGGTTCGCCCTGGTGCTCATGGCCGCCGGTTTCGTCTACACCCTGGTCCGGGCCTTCCTGGTGGGAGGCCGTACCGTGCCAGGCCGTCTGAACGCCATCTTCGGCTACATCTGGTCCGCCTGCCTGGGCGTGGGCGTCTCTGCGGGGATTTCCCTGCCCTCCCTCCTGGCCAGAACGGAAACGAAGCTTTCCGTGAAGGGCCTTCTGGCTGCCTTCCTGACTCTTCTGAAGAGCGGGTTCGGCGAGGTCAAAGGCGTTCTCTCCGGTCTCATCGCCGGCAGAGCGATCTTCCTGATTGCCGCCGCCGTCCTCTGCCTGGCGGGCCTCATCGTCCTGATCGCCCTTTCCTTCCGGAAAGCGGAGAAGAAGACGCTGGGGAATATCCTGGCCCTGGTCCTGGCGCTGGTCGTTCTTGTCGCCGACGCGGCCGCCTTCGCCGGCGGATGCCGGATGGTGTCCACAGGCTACGGCAGCTGGGGCTCGCTGACCGGCAATACGGCTGTGGAGGAGGCGCTGGCTTTCATTTCCGAGAAGGAGCAAAACGGCTACTTCCGGATTGAAAAGACCTTCAGTGCCTCGGGCGGCATGGACGCGCTGGTCCAGCATTACCACTCCGTTAGCCTGTCCTCCGGCGCTCTGGGGCGCCGCCTGACCGCCTACGCGGAAAAATACTGGCCGGACCTCATGCCCAAACCCGGGCTGGGCCTCTTTTTCGCGGCAGGTCCTGAAAATGAAGGCCAGGTCCGTCTCCTGGGCATCCGCTACATCCTCTCCAAGGACCCGCTGACCCTCCCCGGTGCCACCGAAGCGGGCCGTTTCGGCGACCTGACCCTCTATCGGGTCGACGAGGCCAGCTCCATCGCCTCCTTCTACAGGGCGGAGACCCTGACGGAGGATGAGACCTACGACGCCGCGGACCAGACCATGGCGGTGTCGGTCAACTGGCAGGACCGCGATGCGGAGAGCGTCGTCTATGTAAATGACGAAAAGCTCGGCGGCACGGTCCAGGCCGCCATCGCCTGCGGCGGAAAGGGATACCTCTTCCTGGCCGTCCCCTACGACGCCGGCTGGACAGCCAAGGTCGACGGGGAGAAGGCGACGCTGTACAAGGCCAACGAAGGCTTCATGGCCCTGAGCCTTGGCGAAGGGACTCACACGGTCCTTCTCGAATATGTGCCGGCGGGTCTGACCCTCGGCGGCCGGATCTCCCTGGGCGCCCTCATCGCCTGCCTGCTGATCGCAGCCCTGGGCAATTTCCTGGAGCATGTCCTCTATCTGCGGGAGGTGGAAGCCATCCGGAAGAAGCAGGGAGACGGCGAGGAGGACGACGACTACGACAGCCTGATGGATGCGTGGGAAAGAAAGCACTGAGGAATCATGATCAAAATCACACCTTATAAAATAAAAAAAGGCCTCCTCTACCTGAAGCACTTCGGGTTCAAGGAGTTCATGAACCGCCTGATGGAGCGGATGGAACCCGAGGAGGTCCCCTACGGCCCCTGGTTCGAATCCCACAGACCCGGTGAGGAGGAGCTCGCGCGGCAGCGCCGGACGGCGGCCGCGGACGGCCCCCTCATCTCGGTGGTGGTGCCCGCCTACCGGACGCCTGAAAAGTTCCTCCGGGAGATGATCGGCTCCCTGACCGCCCAGACCTATCCCCGCTGGGAGCTCTGCATCGCGGACGCCTCCGGGGAGGAGGGCAATGTCCGGGACATCGTGCTGGAGGAGGCGGCCAAAGACAGCCGGATCCGCTACCAGGCCCTCCCGAAAAATGAAGGCATTGCCGCCAACACCAACGCGGCCATCGCCATGGCCGGCGGCGACTACATAGGTCTTCTGGACCACGACGACTGCCTGGCGCCCCAGGCCCTCTTTCGGGTGGCCGAGGCCATCATGAAGGACGGCGCGGACATGGTCTATACCGACGAGGACAAGTTCTCGGAGGATAAGAAGGAGCATTTTCAGCCTCACTTTAAGCCGGATTTCAATCTGGACCTGCTTCGGTCCAACAACTACATCACCCATTTCCTGGTGGTGAAGCGGGCGCTGGCGGAGGAGGTCGGCCTCTTCAAAGAGGAGATGAACGGGGCCCAGGATTATGATTTCATTTTCCGGGTCAGCGAGCGGGCGCAGAAGATCGTCCACATTCCGGAGATCCTCTACCACTGGCGGACCCATGCGGCCTCCACGGCGGACAACCCCATGAGCAAGCAGTACGCCTACGAAGCCGGCAAGCGGGCCATCGAGGACCATCTTGCGAGGACCGGGACGCGCGGCGAGGTGACGCTCCTCAAGGATTTCGGCTTCTACCGGGTCAAGTACCCCGTCCAGGGGGAGCCCCTTGTATCGGTCATTATCCCAAATAAGGACGAGAAGGATGCCCTCAAGGCCTGCGTCGAGTCGGTCCTGGCGGCCGATTACAAGAACGTGGAGATCCTCATCGTCGAGAACAACTCCGAGAAGCAGGAGACCTTCGACTACTACAAGACGCTGGCGTCCCATCCGCGGATCCGCCTGCTCCGGTGGAAGGAAGGCTTCAACTACTCGGCCATCAACAATTACGGCGTCCGCAAGGCCAAGGGAGAGTACCTACTCTTCCTAAACAACGATGTCCGCGGGACTATATCGCCGGACTGGTTAGGCGAGATGCTGGGCGGCTGCCAGCGGGCTGACGTCGGCTGCGTCGGGGCGAGGCTCTATTACCCCAACAATACGATCCAGCACGCCGGCATCGTGATCGGCATCGGCGGCGTGGCCGGGGCTGTGTTCGTGGACCTGCCCCGCGGCCGGACCGGCTATATGCACAAGGCGGCCATCATGCAGGACCTTTCGGCGGTCACCGCAGCCTGCATGATGATGAAGAAGTCCGTCTTTGATGAGATCGGCGGCTTCGAGGAGGAGCTGGCCGTGGCCTTCAACGACGTCGACCTGTGCTTAAAATGCGTGGACAAAGGCTGGCGTGTGGTCTACGACCCCTACGCGGAGCTCTATCACGACGAGTCCCGGACCCGGGGCGCCGAGGATACGCCGGAGAAGGCCCGGCGCTTCCAGAAGGAGATCGAGTTCATGCGGACCCGGTGGATCCAGTACCTGAAGGAGGGGGATCCCAACTACAATCCCAACCTCTCCCTCAAGAAATGGAATTATTCGCTGAAGCCTTGAAAGGCGGACCCGGCTTTAACGCCGGTATTCTGAACGGAAGGACTGGGCACTGCCTGCGGGCGTGCCGGGCGGCTTGAGCCGCCGGAAAATGAACACATGAACAAAGCGAAGCCAACCGTCTCCGTCGTGATCCCCAATTTCAACGGAGGCAAATACAACAGAACGTGTCTTGAGGCGCTGCGCAGGCAGACCCTCTCACCCGACCGCATCATCGTGGTGGACAACGGCTCCACCGACGGGAGCGCCGAGGAAATCGAGACGGATTTCCCAGAAGTGACCTTGTTCCGCTTCCCGGAGAATACCGGCTTCACCGGCGCGGTCAACAAGGGCATCGCCATGTCGGAGGGGATGGACTACTGCATCCTCCTCAACAACGACACGGAGGCCGAGCCGGACTTTGTCCGGGCCCTGGTGGAGGCTATGGGACGGCGGGACGACGTTTTCTCCTGCCAGGCCAAGATGCTGAAAATGTCGGATCCTTCGGTCATGGACGACGCCGGCGATCTCTACTGTTCCCTGGGCTGGGCCTTTGCCCGCGGCAAGGGGATGCCGGAGGAGGAGTTTACCAGGCCGGCGGCCATCTTTTCCTCCTGTGCCGGGGCGGCCATCTACAGCATGCGGATCCTTAAGGAGATCGGCGGTTTTGACGACAACCATTTCGCCTACCTCGAGGATACGGATATCGGATGGCGGGCCAGGATCCGGGGATACCGGAATGTCTTCATTCCCGCGGCCAGGGTCAGGCACGTGGGGAGTGCCTCCAGTGGCTCCATCTACAACCTTTTTAAGGTGAAGAACACCTCCCGCAACAGCATTTACCTTATATATAAGAACATGCCGACGCCCCAGATCCTGCTCAACCTGCCCTTTTTCCTGGCGGGCTTCACCGTCAAGGCAGCTTTCTTCACGCTGAAGGGCTTCGGACCGGAATACATCCGGGGAATCGGCCAGGGCTTTGCCCTCTGCAAAAAAGGCAGGGAGGAAGGCCGGCGGGTCGAATACGATCCCCGGAACCTGCCCCATTATGTCCGGATCCAGCTGGAGCTCTGGATCAATGTGGCGAGGAGGTTCCTGAGAAGGTGACCGGATGCCGGGCAGGCCCGCCCGGCGGAAAGGTCATGTATTACTGTCAGGTGACGGGCGCAGCGCGCCTCCGGACACCGACAGCGAGGGATACCTGTATCCTGATCCAAAAGGGCGCGGAACACTTTCATCTTTTTTATATTTGACCTTGAACATTTTGAATAGGTATAGTATAACTGTGCTATTCGCAGGAGACTGTCCGCCAGAGGGCAGTGCAGCCCAGGGGGAGAAGAAGTGATCGAAGAAAATCAGAGAATATATAACCGGCTTCTAGCCGGGCTGGATGGCCTGATTGTCGTCATTTCCTTCATCGCGGCCTGGTACCTGCGGTATAAGAGCGGCTTTTTCAAGTCCAGTGTCGAGAGTGTGCCTTTCAGGAGCTATCTGGAATCCCTGGTCCTGATCGTGCCCCTCTTTTTGATCCTGTATTCCTTCTGCAATCTTTACTCCGCCAACCGCGTCAAGGGAAGACGGCTGGAGATGGGTTCAGTGCTGGAGGCCAACATCATAGGCCTCCTCCTTATTTTGTCTGCCCTCCAGCTCCTCCACGAGGACAACTGGTCCCGGGCCATGATCTTCATGTTCAGCGCGCTGAACCTGGCGATAGACATCACAGCCCGCATGACGATCTGGACCTTAGTGCGGCGCATGAGGAAAAGCGGCAAGAACCAGAGGGCAGTCCTCCTGGTCGGATACAGCCGCGCGGCGGAGGAGTATATCGACCGGGTCATGCAGAATCCCCAGTGGGGATATAATATCCGGGGAATTCTGGATGATCACGTCGAAGCCGGGACCGTGTACAAGGGCGTCAAGGTCCTGGGAAAGATCGACAATCTGATGATCATCCTGCCGGAGAACCATCTGGATGAAATCGCCATCACCCTGGGCCTTAAGGAATATCACCGGTTGGAGGAGATCGTCGCCCTGTGCGAGAAGTCCGGCGTCCACACCAAGTTCATACCGGACTACAACAACATCATTCCGACCAAGCCCTATACGGAGGATGTGCTCGGCCTGCCGGTCATCAACATCCGGCATGTGCCCCTCAACGCGCCCTTCTGGGCCGCTGTCAAGAGGCTCATGGACATCGTGGGGAGCATCATATGTATCGTGCTCCTTTCGCCTGTCATGTTGACTTTCGCTGTCATTGTCCGGGCGACCAGCCCCGGACCGGTCATCTTTGCCCAGGAGCGGGTGGGCCTCCACAACCGGCCCTTCAAGATGTACAAGTTCCGGTCCATGGTGGTCCAGGACGACAGGAAGGAGCGGAAGGCGTGGACCGTCCGTGACGACCCGAGGGTGACCCCGGTGGGACGCTTTATGCGCAAGACCAGCATCGACGAGCTGCCCCAGCTCTTCAATGTGCTGCGCGGGGAAATGTCCCTGGTTGGCCCCCGGCCGGAGAGGCCCTATTTCGTTGAAAAATTCCAGCAGGAGATCCCGCGCTACATGGTCAAGCACCAGGTGCGCCCGGGTATGACCGGCTGGGCCCAGATCAACGGCTACCGGGGGGATACCTCCATCCGCAAGCGGATCGACTACGACCTCTATTATATTGAGAACTGGACCGTGGGACTTGACATCAAAATTCTGGTTCTCACGGCCTTTAAAGGCTTCATCAACAAGAATGCCTACTAAAAATGAAAGCCCAATGAAAGCGGCAAAGGAGCGCATATGTCAGACAAAGTGACATCCAAAAAAGCCAGGCACAGGCTGAGGAACCGCATCCTCTTCATCCTGGAGATCCTGATTCTCTTCATCCTGGCGGCAGGTGTTTACATTTACGCCCAGTTCAACGGTGTGATCCGGAACATGGGCGGCGAACTCGCCGGGGGCGAGGAGGAACTTAATGTGGACGACGTTTTCGTCAACGAGGCCCTTACCTCGGACGAGCGCCTGAGCGGGTACACCAACATAGCCCTGGTGGGCATTGACACCCGGGACGTCACGTCCGTGGACTATGCCAACTCGGACACCATGATCGTCGCCAGCATCAACAACGACACCCAGGAAGTGCGGATGGTCTCCATTTACCGGGATACCTATCTCAACGTGGATCCCATGAATCCGTCCTACGACAAGGCCAACTCGGCCTATTGCAGGGGCAGCGCGGCCCAGATGCTGTCCATGATCAACGCCAATCTGGACCTGGATATCACGGAGTATGTGGTCATTGACTTCCGGGCCCTGGCCCGGCTGGTGGACGCCCTGGGCGGCGTCACCGTCTACATGACCCAGCAGGAGGCCCACATGGTAAACGGCTACTGCGTCGAGACCAGCGAGGTGACCGGCATGGACTATACGCCGCTCGACGTGCCGCTTCCGGAGGAAGAGATCATCGAGCCGAAGGACTATGATCTGAACGGCGTCCAGGCAGTGGCCTACTGCCGGATCCGCAAGACGGACGGTCTTGATTTCAAGCGGACCCAGCGCCAGCGTCTGATCATCAAGAAGGTCATCGAGAAGGCCAAGTCCAAGGGACTGGGGGCCGTCCAGGCCATCATCTCGGAAGTGCTGCCGCTCTGCAAGACATCCCTGTCCAGCTCTCAGATCCTCAAGATGGCTTCTCAGATGTTCAACTACGAGCTCACCGAGACCGCCGGGTTCCCGATCTGCCACATCGAGGACTGGGTCGGCGACCTGGACTGCGTTGTTCCCGTTACCCTCGAGGCCAATGTCAGCGAGCTCCACAAGTTCCTCTTTGACGTGGAGGATTACCAGGTCACTGAGGAGGTCCGCAGCTACAGCCAGCACATCATCGACATGACGGGCTATGACGAGAGCTGGATCCAGCGGGCATCCGAGGCCAGCGTGATCGCCCATGACGGTGGCGAATCCGATACTATAAACTGACCCGGGACCGGGCGCTGGGGAGCGCCTGGCCTGTTGCGAACGCATAGGTCAGGAAGGTTCATAACGGCGAAGGTGTTCATTTTCCGAAGAAGGGCGGAAAATGAAGGCACACCCGCGCCGGAAAAGGGGAGGAAAAGGTACCATGAAGCATCCATCCGTGGACGTTATCATCCCGGCTTACCGGCCGGGACCGACATTCCGCACTCTGCTGGAGCGCCTCGCGGATCAGACCTGTCCGGTGGGGCATATCCTGATCATCAATACGGAGGAGCGCTACTGGAAGTCCTCTTTCGTCAAGGGCATCCCCCAGGCGGAGGTCTTCCACATCACAAAAGAGGAGTTCGACCACGGCGCCACCAGGAATATGGGGGCCGGTTTTTCGAATGCCGATTATGTGGTCTTCATGACCCACGACGCGGTGCCGGCGGACAGGTATCTGATTGCCCATCTGCTGAAGCCCTTCCGGGATCCCCTTGTCAAGGTCGCCTACGCGCGGCAGCTGCCGAACAAGAGCTGTAAGATCATCGAGGGGTATACCAGGAGTTTCAATTATCCGGAGGAGAGTGCGGTCAAGACCATAGAGGACCTGCCGGAAATGGGCATCAAGACCTATTTCTGCTCCAATGTCTGCGCGGCTTATGACAGGGCCTTTCTGCGGAGCATCGGGGGCTTCCCGCAGCCCTGCATTTTCAATGAGGACATGGTTTTCGCGGCCAGGGCCCTCCGGCTCGGCTATGGCGTGGCCTACGCGGCGGACGCCAGGGTCGTCCACTCCCACAACTATACCGCTGCCCAGCAGTTCCACAGGAACTTTGACAACGGTGTCTCCCAGGCCATGTTCCCTGAGATATTCAGCGGGATTCCTTCCGAAGGGGAGGGCCTCAAGCTGGTCAGACAGACCATCGCCTATCTGAACGAGATCGGGCGGAGCTACCTGATCCCCAGCCTTCTCTGGCAGAGCGCCTGCAAATACGCCGGCTTTAAATTGGGGCGGGCCTACAGGGCGCTGCCCATGTCGATGGTGCGGGCGGCCAGCATGAACAAGGCTTTCTGGGATTACCATGATGAGGAATAGTGAATTTCAAATGTGACGGAAAACACAAATCCGTCACATTTTCACGTTATGCTCTTAGATAGATCAGGGGCGGCGGAAAGCTGCTCCGGGAAAGGAGATTCATCTTGGACGAGTTCAAGAGTTTATATGAGCATGAACAGACAGAGCCGGGACAGAACGGACCGGTAGAAGCGCCTGCGGCAGACCTCGGAGAGAAGCAGGTCCCCGAAGCGGCAGAGACAGCTCCGGCCGCGTCTGTCGACGAGATTCCGGCAGGGGACACGGCGCAGGATAGTCCTGCTCCCATGGATATTACCGGTCATGTGCACGAGGCTGCGCCCCGTGCGGCAGAGGCCCAGAGCGATACACTGAATGATGCGCCGCAGGCCCAGGCTGCTCCGGAGAACGCACCTGCCTACGATCCCAACGGCCGCTATGACGAGCAGTCAGTATATGCGAACAGCGATGCCGGCGCGAACAGCTATGGCGCTCAGGGCGTCTACGGTGGACAGCCGGTGAACAATCGTCCGGAAGGCTCAGCCGCAGGCCAGAGCAGCTATGGCGCTCAGGGCGTCTACGGCGGCCAGCCGGTGAACAGCCGTCCGGAAGGTTCAGCCGCGGGCCAGAGCAGCTATGGCGCTCAGGGCGTCTACGGTGGACAGCCGGTAAACGGCCGCCAGGAAGGCGCTGCCTCTGGCCAGAACGGTTATCACGATCAGAGGGCTTCCTACCAGCAGGGCATTTACGGCGGTGTTCCGAGAGGTGCTGCCGGCCGGGAGCAAGCTCCGGAAGAGGACAGGACAGCCAGATACGACAGCTACCGCTTCCAGGATCCGGATGGTATGGGTGACCTGGAAGGTAGCCGGTTCAGCGCAAAGCCCAGGAAGAAGAAGTGGTCCGGGGGCAGGATCGCGGCGCTTGTCGCCATATTGGCCCTTCTGGCCGGCAGCATCGGTGCCATCGGCTACACCGGTTATCACATATTCGCCGACAAGGCGGCAGCGTCGGCTGTCACGGAAGAGCCCGATGAGAAGGCAGTGCCTACGCCGGAAGTTCATCTGGGCAACCAGGATAACAAGACAGAAGAAGGGGAGACCAGCCGCGCAGCCGATGAGGCGGCAGACGGGGCCGGCGTCGGCACCGTCGAGTACAGCGGTGAGGAGCTGACGGTCGTCGAGGTCGTGGAGCTCTGCATGCCCTCCATGGTGGCCATCACCAACACCTCCGTCACCGAGTACCAGAATATGTTCGGCGAGACCAGGTCCTATGAGGATGTGAGCGCCGGCAGCGGAATCATCGTGGGCGAGACGGACACCGAGCTCCTGATCGCCACCAACAACCACGTGATTTCCGGCGCCAAGGACATTACCGTCACCTTCGTGGACGAGACCGCCATCAGCGGCTCCATCAAGGGAACCGACGCCGAGAACGACCTGGCCATCGTGGCGGTAAAGATTTCTGACCTGTCTGCGGACACCCTGAAGGCCGTCCGCATCATCAACATCGGCGATTCCGACAAGTGCGTGGTAGGCGAGTCCGTCGTCGCCATCGGCAACGCCCTCGGCTACGGCCAGACCGTCACCGCCGGTATCGTCAGTGCCCTGAACCGCGAAGTCACTGTGGACGGCGCCAAGCACGTCCTTCTCCAGACAGATGCCTCCATCAACCCCGGCAACTCCGGCGGCGCCCTGATCAACATGCGGGGCGAGCTGATCGGCATCAACGAAGTCAAGTACGCGGACACCAGCGTCGAAGGCTTCGGCTACGCCATCCCTATGGCCACGGCTGAGCCCATCCTGACGGAGTTGGGCAGCAAGGTGCCCAGAGAAAAGATCGTGGGCGAGGATGCCTCCTACATCGGTATCACCTGCAAGACCGTCCCCGGCTATTACACCCAGATGGGATATCCCTCCGGCGTGTATGTCAGCACGGTCGATGAGGGCGGCCCGGCCGAGCAGGCCGGCATCGTCTCCGGCGACATCATCACCGCCATCGACGGTGTCTCCATCCGCACCACGGATGAGTTGATCGAGCAGCTCACCTACTACGCTGCCGGCGAGACCATCAAGTTCCGGATCCGCCGCATGAATGAGAGCCAGGACGCTTTTGACACCATGGACATCATGGTGACGCTGGGCAAGAGAACGGACAGCAACCTCTTTGAGAATACAGAGCCTACATAAGCTTTAAGGCCCGGGCCGGAAGGATCAGTTCCGGTCCGGGCAGTCATTTACAAATAAAAACACACCCCCGATAATGGAGAAACAGATGCCAGATTTTAACGAGACTGATTTTACCGAGCTCAGCACGACGGGCGAAGAGAAGCAGAGGGCGGAGGAGCGGCGGTGCAGCCGCTGCGGGCGTCCCGTGAGTCAGTGCGGCCCCTTGACGGATCTGCCGGACGGCAGCTCCCTCTGCAGCGACTGCCTGAAGAAGACACTTGATGCGGCCAAGACGGCGGGCCCCTTCGATCTGAATTCCCTCTTTCAGAGCCTGGGCAACCTGCCGGGCGTACAGTTCCTGAACCTGGGGGACCTCCAGGGCCTGGGCCGGGCGCCGAAGCGGAAGAAGCAGGAGGAGCCCGAGAAGCGCTACGACATGGATGAAATCCTGCCTCCCCACAAGATCAAGGCCCAGCTGGACCGGTACGTCATCGGCCAGGACCGGGCCAAGAAAATGATGTCCGTCGCCGTCTACAACCACTACAAGCGTATCATCGAGGAGCAGCGCCGGGCAGATCAGGCCAAAAAGCAGGAGGGCGTCACGATCCCCGACCCCAATGAGCCGGAGCTCGTGGAGATCCAGAAGTCCAACATCCTCATGATCGGACCTACGGGCAGCGGCAAGACCTACCTGGTCCAGACCATGGCAAAACTCCTGGACGTGCCCCTGGCCCTGACAGACGCTACCTCCCTGACCGAGGCCGGCTATATCGGAGACGATATCGAGAGCGTGGTCTCCAAGCTCCTGGCCGCCGCGGACAATGACGTGGAGAGGGCGGAGCATGGTATCATTTTCATCGATGAGATCGACAAGATCGCCAAGAAGAAAAATGTGAACAGCCGCGACGTGAGCGGAGAAGCCGTCCAGCAGGGCCTTTTGAAACTCCTGGAGGGCGCGGAGGTGGAGGTGCCCGTGGGGGCCTCCAGCAAAAACGCCATGGTGCCCATGCAGACCGTGAACACGAAGAACATTCTCTTCATCTGTGGCGGCGCCTTCCCCGACCTTGAGAACATCATCAAGGAGCGGCTCACGAAGAAGAGCTCCATCGGCTTCCAGGCGGACCTCAAGGACAAGTTCGACGACGACAGGAACCTGCTCCAGAAGGTGACGGTGGACGACCTCAGAAAATTCGGCATGATCCCCGAGTTCCTGGGCCGCCTTCCCATTGTCTTCTCCCTGGAGTCCCTGACCGAGGATATGATGGTCAGGATCCTCATGGAGCCCAAGAACGCCATTCTGACCCAGTACCAGGCCCTTCTGGCCATGGACGAAGTCAAGCTCACCTTCGAGGAGGAGGCCCTGCGGGCCATCGCCAGAAGGGCTATGGAGAAGGATACCGGCGCCCGTGCCCTCCGGTCCATCATCGAGGAGTTCATGCTGGACATCATGTATGAGATCCCCAAGGATGACAGCATCGGCGAGGTGGTGATCACGAAGGAGTACGTGGAGCACACAGGCGGACCTCGGATCCTGCTGAGAGGTCAGCTGTAAAATGACTGCACACCGCAGGCCTCCCCGCGGCACAGGATACGACTATTCCACGCCGGAGAAGTTCCCGGCGAACACACGCAGGCACCTGCGGCACAGCATGAGACTGGAGAGACGGATATGTATGTGAAACTGGCGGGACTTCTCTTTGACCTGGACTACGCCTCCAAGAGGTACATGGAGGACAACCTGGCCCTCGACGGGCGCGGCCGCGATGTTCTGGACGGAAAAATCAAGCTGCGCCTTGTGAAGAACCCCGGCATGGCGGGCGGCCTCATGGCCGCTGACCCGGACAAGGTCCGGGACCTGACCACCGGGATGACCCTGGCGGCCCTGGCCGGCAGCCTGGGGCTTCTGGCCACGGAGGGCCACCCTGTCAGAAAGCTGGGCGCCGCCTTCTTCCTGGCGGGCAGCCTCGGCAACGTCAGCGACCGCTGGATGAACGGAGCGGTCACGGATTTCTTCAGCACCAATACCGGTGTGCTGAAGAAGCTGGACGGGATGGTGTTCAACCTGGCGGATGTCTTCATCGTGTTGGGGGCCGGGCTGGTGGCGATTTCGGTCGCGGCGGAATAAAAAAATGGGAATGAGGGACGGTTCCTTTTCCCACTTTTCTTTGAAAAGTGG
>CAMONF010000073.1 GCA_946620335.1 uncultured Clostridia bacterium | reverse complement strand
CTCATCGATGAATCTTTCATAATGTCCTAGGTCAAGATCTGTCTCTGCGCCGTCCTCAGTCACATAGACCTCACCATGCTGGAAGGGGCTCATGGTTCCCGGGTCCACGTTGATATAGGGATCCATTTTCTGGGCCGCGACTTTAAGGCCCCGCGCCTTCAACATCCTTCCGAGAGATGCTGCCGTGATACCTTTTCCAAGTCCCGATACGACGCCGCCCGTCACAAACACATATTTACACATGCCTTCCTCCTGATTTCAGATATTCCTGTAGCCCATCAGATACTCATCCACCTCGGCCGCGCAGGCCCTGCCTTCCGCCAGGGCCCAGACCACCAGGCTCTGCCCTCTCCGCATGTCGCCGGCGGCAAAGACGCGCGGCACACTGGTCGCGTAGCCGCCTTCCGGAGTGGAAACGACGCCCCTGCCGGTCATCTGAAGCCCCAGGGCCTCCGGGACCTCCTTCTCAGCGCCGACAAAGCCCGCCGCAATGAGGAGCAAGTCGCAGGGAAGCTGCTCCTCACTGCCTTCCTTTTCCACAAGTCTTCCCTTTTCAAAGGCCACCTGAACGGTCTCGATCCCGCAGATCCTTCCCTTGTCCGTGAAGACCTTTTTGACCGTGGTCTCAAATACCCGGGGATCCGCCCCGAAGACATATGCTGCCTCGATGTGACCGTAATCTGTTCTGAGGGTCTTCGGCCACTCCGGCCAGGGGTTGTCAGGACGGCGTTCAATCGGGGGCTTTGGCATCATTTCAAGGGCTGTGACCGACTTGCAGCCCATGCGGATCACCGTTCCGATGCAGTCATTTCCCGTATCTCCGCCTCCGACCACCACCACGTGCCGGTCTTTGGCATCGAATGTTCCTGGCAGTGACTCGATACCCAGAACATTTCGGGTCACGGCCTTAAGGAAGTCCACCGCAAAATGAACCCCCTCCGCGCCCTCGATGCCTTCCGCCGTGAGGGCCCGCGCTTTCTTGGCGCCGCAGCACAGGACCACCGCGTCGTACTCTGCCAGCAGCCTGTCCGTATCCTCCCGGGAGCAGATAGAGACCCCTGTCCTGAATGTGATTCCTTCCGCCTCCATGATCTCCCGGCGCCTTATGAGCACGCTCTTTTCCAGCTTCATATTGGGAATGCCGTACATGAGCAGGCCGCCGATCCTGTCCTCCCGCTCATAGACGGTGACGGAATGTCCCCTTCTTCTCAGGGCATCGGCCGTGGATAAGCCGGAGGGACCGCTTCCCACAACGGCCACCTTGTGGCCGCTCTCCCTTGCGGGCGGCTGGGCCTTCATCCAACCCTTCCGATATCCCTTTTCGATTAGGAAGAGTTCATTGTCCCTGACCGTGACCGGGTCGTCATACTGGCCGCAGATGCAGGCCTTCTCACAGAGGGCCGGGCAGACCCTGCCTGTGAACTCCGGGAACCGGTTGGTCTTGAGGAGCCTGGCCAGGGCGTGGGCATCCTCGCCCCTGAATATGCTGTCGTTCCACTCCGGGATAAGGTTGTGGAGGGGACAGCCGACGACCATGCCGCCAAGCTTCATGGCCGACTGGCAGAAGGGGACGCCGCAGTTCATGCAGCGGGCTCCCTGGTCCCTTCTAATGCTTTCGGCCTGATAAATGTGGAATTCCCGGTAATTGTGAATCCTCTCCGAAGCGGGGATCTCCCGGTTGTCCACCCTGCCATATTCCAGAAATCCTGTCTCTTTTCCCATATCTCCACCTGCTTTCATTTCGGGTCTCGTCAGATAGCTTTTCCGGTCATTTCCCGGAAGGCCTCCAGCTCAGCGCTCTCCTTTGGAATCCCCTGCTCTTCATAGCGGCTGATGGCCCGGATCATACGGTGGTAATCTCTGGCCATGACCTTCTTGAAGCACAGGATCTCCCGTTCAAAATTGTCAAGGATCTCTCTCCCGAGCTCGGAGCCTGTGGAGGCGACGTAATCCGTCAGTATACTCCTCAGCTCCTCCACGTCATACTTCTCCCTGACCTCCTCGAGCTCCACCATGTCCTTGTTGATCCGCCGATAGAGGGTATGGTCTCTGTCCAGGACGTAGGCGATGCCGCCGCTCATACCGGCCGCGAAGTTCTTGCCGGTCCTGCCCAGGACGACCGCCCTGCCGCCGGTCATATATTCGAGGCCGTGGTCGCCGCAGCCTTCCACTACGGCCACAGCGCCGGAATTCCTGACACAGAAGCGTTCGCCGGCGACGCCGGAAATGTAGGCCTTGCCCGAGGTCGCCCCGTAGAGGGCCACATTGCCAACGATAATGTTCTCCGATGCCTTAAAACGGCTTCCCGCCGGCGGGCAGATGACCAGCTTGCCGCCGGAAAGTCCCTTGCCGAAGCCATCGTTGGCGTCACCTTCCAGATAAATGGCAAGACCGCGGGGAATGAAGGCTCCGAAGGACTGGCCACCGCCCCCTTCACACTTAATTCTGAACCTCTCCTCAGAAAGATCCTTACACCCGCTGCCGAACCGCTTCACGATCTCCGACCCCAGAATCGTACCGAAGGTCCTGTCCGTGGAACTGACGCGGACCGAGATCTCAGACCTGTCCTTCTTGGACTTCACTTCTTTCCCGAACCAGGGAAGGAGAACACGCGCGTCCAGGGTCTTCTCCAGGGCAAAGTCAAAGCTCTGGGCCGGATCGAACCGGCAGCCTGAAGTCCCGGCATAACCTGCCTTCAGGATTTCGTCATAGGAAATGGTACCCGCATGGGGCTGGTCGAACCGCTCCCTCTTCCTGAGGCAATCAGTGCGGCCCACCATCTCATCCACGCTTCTGAAGCCAAGCTCCGCCATGATGGCCCTGAGCTGCGCGGCCACGAACCGCATGAAATTCATGACATGCTCCGGCTTTCCGGCGAACCGCCCTCTGAGCTTCTCATTCTGGGTGGCGATACCCACCGGGCAGGTATCCTTGGAGCAAACACGCATCATCATGCACCCCAGCGATACCAGCGGCGCTGTGGCAAAACCGAACTCCTCGGCTCCCAAAAGAGCCGCAATGGCGACGTCCCTGCCCGTCATGAGCTTGCCGTCGGTCTCGATCCTCACCCGGGACCTGAGGCCGCTGTCAATCAGAGCCTGGTGGGTCTCCGCCACGCCGAGCTCCCAGGGCAGACCGGCGTTGTGGACGGAGCTGTAGGGCGCCGCGCCCGTACCGCCGTCATAGCCGGAAATGAGAACAACCTGCGCGCCTGCCTTGGCGACACCGGCTGCGATGGTGCCGACGCCGGCCTCAGATACCAGCTTGACGGAAATCCGGGCATCGCGGTTTGCATTTTTCAGGTCATAGATGAGCTGGGCCAGGTCCTCGATGGAGTAGATGTCGTGGTGCGGGGGCGGGGAAATAAGCTGAACTCCCGGCGTAGAGCAGCGGGT
>CAMONF010000072.1 GCA_946620335.1 uncultured Clostridia bacterium | reverse complement strand
ATGAACTCCCAGCTGGTCACGTCGATATCCGGCAGGTCCGCGGGCCGCGTGCTCGTAGCCTCCGCTGTGGGTGCCGGCGTGGCCGCTGCGGTCTCAGTACCGGCTGAAGGCGTTACGGTCTCCGTGCCGGCTGCGGGCGTCGCCTCCGCCTCGATGGCTACCGGGTCGACCGTGTTCATGCCGTCCTCGACTTCCGCCGTTCCGGCCTCCGCAGTCTCCGCGGCTGTGCCGGCTTCCGTAGTGACCTCGGCGGTCTCTTCAGTGACCACATCCTCGGTGGATTCCGCGGCAGGCTTCTTGAGGAAGAGGGCGGCCAAAATGATGATGAGAAGAACGCCGGCCGTCACGCCGCCGATGATCATCATCTGCCGCCGGACCTCACGCTCTCTGGCAGCCTTTTTCGCGGCTGCCTTCCTGCGGCGCTCGTCATTTTTGCTGCGCTCGTCGCCCGGGTGTTTCTCCTCGGCGCTGCGCCTTGCTTCCGAGGTGCGGCGCGCCCCTCCTTTTTTCCGGCCGCTGTCTTTCCGGCCCTCCTCGCCCATGGGAGTCTCATATGAAGACTGTTGGTCCTGGCTCATTTCTCTTTTCCTCCATTCAAATGTCGCCCCGTTCGCACGACCCTGCTGGCCTCCTCTGCCCCGGCCGATCTGCCGGGATGCGGGCGATGGAAAGTTATTTCTATTTTAGCAGGAAATGAAGGAAAAATATACATTCTGTATTACTTATTTTCAAAAACATGGCTAAAAATGTCTCTTCAGGGCTTGCAAAATACCCCCATAGGGTATATTCTTTGACTGTCAGGATACCCGGGGTGGGTATTCTCTCAGCCAGACAATGACAAGGAGGTTCTCCATGGACGATATGGAAATGAAAACATCCGCGCCAGACTCCCCCTGCCCCGCCTGCTGCCGCACCAAGGCCCGGAGCGAGAAGGAGGCCAGGGACCTGGTCAATCGCCTGAGCCGGATCGAAGGCCAGATCCGCGGCATCCGCCGTATGGTGGAGGAGGATGCCTACTGTATCGACATCATCAACCAGGTCTCGGCCGCCAACTGCGCCCTGAACAGCTTCACCAAGCTGGTCCTTGCGGAGCACATCCGCACCTGCGTGGCGGAGGATGTCCAGGAGGGCAGCACCGAAAAGCTGGATGAGCTGGTCAAGACCCTGCAGAAATTGATGAAGTGACAGACGGGCAGGCCCAAGGCGCACACCAGGTATCAGACGGAGCGATACGTTTTGCCCGGAGCCGCCCTGCACCAGACACCTGTCCGGGAGACGGACCAATCATATACACAGCTGGAACCAACGGCAGCGGACCTGAACCCTGCCAGGAGGAAGGAAAATGGAACAATACACAGTCACGGGCATGAGCTGCGCCGCCTGCCAGGCCCGGGTGGAGAAGGCGGTATCCAAGGTGCCGGGCGTCTCGGCCTGCTCGGTCAGTCTGCTGACCAATTCCATGGGCGTGGAGGGCACGGCTTCCCCTGCTGAAATCATTTCCGCGGTGGAGAACGCCGGCTACGGCGCCGCCGTGAAGGGCGCCGCCAAAGAGGAGAGCGGCAGCTATGCGGCCAAACTGGCCGCCGAGGAGGACGCTCTGAAGGACCGGGAGACGCCGGTCCTGCGAAGACGGCTCCTGACATCCCTGGGCTTTCTCCTCGTCCTCATGTACTTCTCCATGGGGCACATGATGTGGGGCTGGCCGCTGCCTTCATTTTTCAAGGACAACCACGTGGCCATGGGCCTCATCCAGCTCCTTTTGGCCGCCATCGTCATGGTGATCAACCAGAAATTCTTCATCAGCGGCTTTAAGAGCCTCTTCCACGGCGCCCCCAACATGGACACGCTGATCGCCCTGGGCTCCTCCGCGGCCTTCCTCTACTCCACGGTCATGCTTTTCGTCATGACCCGGGCGCAGGTCGACGGGGACATGGAGACCGTCATGGCCTGCATGATGGAGTTCTATTTTGAATCCGCGGCCATGATCCTGACCCTGATCACGGTGGGCAAGATGCTGGAGGCCTACTCCAAGGGCAAGACCACCAGCGCGCTGAAGAGCCTCATGAAGCTGGCCCCCAAGACCGCCACCCTCCTCCGCGAGGGAAATGAAGTCACTGTCCCCATCGATTCCGTCCGGAGAGGCGACATTTTCGTGGTGAGACCGGGCGAAAATATCCCGGTGGACGGCGTGGTCATCGAAGGGAGCGGCGCGGTCAACGAGGCCGCCCTGACGGGGGAGAGCCTGCCGGTGGACAAGGCGCCGGGCGACGAGGTGTCCTCGGCCACCCTCAACCAGTCGGGATTCCTGACCTGCGAGGCGACGCGGGTCGGGGAGGACACGTCCCTGGCTCAGATCATTTCCATGGTTTCGGATGCGGCGGCGACTAAAGCGCCGGTGGCTAAGCTGGCGGATACCATTTCCGGGTACTTTGTGCCGGCGGTCATTTGCATCGCCATTGTCACGACTCTCATCTGGCTCCTGGTGGGGCAGAGCTTTGGATTTGCGCTCGCCCGCGGGATCTGCGTTCTGGTCGTCAGCTGCCCCTGCGCGCTGGGCCTGGCTACCCCTGTGGCCATCATGGTGGGCAACGGAATGGGCGCCAGGAACGGTATTCTATTTAAGAACGCCGAGGCCCTGCAGGAGACCGGCAACGTCCAGGTCGTGGCTTTGGACAAGACGGGCACCATCACCAGCGGCCAGCCTAAGGTCACGGACCTGGTGCCGGCGCCGGGCGTGACGGAGCGGACGCTGCTTGAGAAGGCGGCCGCCCTTGAAAAGAAAAGCGAGCATCCCCTGGCCAGGGCCGTCATGGAGCGGGCCGGGGAGGAAAACATGGAGCTTACGGAGGCGGAAGATTTCACGGCTCTCCCGGGCAACGGGCTTACCGGTCGGCTTGCGGGGAAGAAGCTGTATGGCGGGAATCTGGCCTTCATTTCCGGCAAGGTCAAGGTGGGCGCGGACTTCTGCCGGCGGGCGGAGGTGCTCTCCGGCGAGGGGAAGACGCCGCTCTTCTTCGCGGAGGACGGCGCGCTTCTGGGTGTGATCGCGGTGGCGGACACCATCCGGGAGGACAGCGCGGAGGCCATCGCTCAGCTGAAGGGCATGGGCGTCCATGTGGTCATGCTGACCGGCGACAACCGGCGGACTGCGGAGGCCATCGGCCGTCTGGCCGGCGTCGACGAGGTCGTGGCGGGCGTGCTGCCGGACGGCAAGGAGGCGGTCATCCGGCGCCTGCAGGAGAAGGGGGCGGGGCATCGGACGCCCAACTTCTTCCAGCGGCTCTTTAAGAAGGAGGTGCCGAACACCTACAAGGTGGCCATGGTCGGCGACGGCATCAACGACGCCCCGGCCCTGACCCGGGCGGACATCGGCATCGCCATCGGCGCGGGTACGGACGTGGCCATCGACGCGGCCGACGTGGTCGTCATGAAGAGCCGACTGAGCGACGTGGCCGCGGCCCTGCGCCTGAGCCGGGCCACCCTGCGGAACATCCACGAGAATCTGTTCTGGGCCTTCTTCTACAACGCTGTCTGCATTCCTGTTGCAGCGGGGGCACTTGTCCGCGCGGGCATTACACTCAACCCCATGCTGGGCGCCGCCGCCATGAGTCTGTCAAGCTTCTGCGTGGTGACAAACGCGCTGCGT
>CAMONF010000071.1 GCA_946620335.1 uncultured Clostridia bacterium | reverse complement strand
TCTCCCAGAAATGAAGCCCCATATTGTCTATACTCTTATCAGAAACATGCATTGGATTCTGACAAGCTTATACGGCAAGGAGAATAAAGATATGAACAGTGAATTCGAAGGAAAAGTTGCGGTCGTGACAGGCGCCGGCGGGGGGCTGTGCAGCTCACTGGCCATGGAACTGGCCCGCCAGGGTGCCCGTGTCGCCCTGCTAAACAGGACCCTCTCCAAGGCGGAGGCTGTCGCGGAGGAGATCCGCGCGGAGGGCGGCATCGCCAAGGCCTACGGCTGCAACGTTCTCGACAAGGCCAGCCTCGAGGAGGTCCACAGCCAGGTCCTCGCCGACCTCGGCCCCTGCGACTTCCTGATCAACGGAGCCGGCGGCAACAACAGCAAGGCCAACACCACCAAGGAGCACTACGAGGCCGGCGACCTGGAGAACAGCGAAGTCGTCAGCTTCTTCGACCTGGATCAGAAGGGGTTTGAGTCGGTGCTGAATCTCAACTTTATGGGTTCATTTCTCCCCTCGCAGGTCTTTGTGCAGGACATGATCGGCCGTGAGGGCTGCAGCGTGCTCAACATTTCCTCCATGAATGCCTTCACGCCGCTGACCAAGATTCCGGCCTACTCCGGCGCCAAGGCCGCCATCAGCAACTTCACCCAGTGGATGGCCGTTCACTTCGCCTCCGCGGGTATCCGCGTCAACGCCATCGCGCCCGGCTTCTTCGCCACCACCCAGAACATGAACCTGCTCTTCAACGCCGACGGGTCCCCGACGGACAGGACCTCCCACATTCTGGCCCAGACGCCCATGAAGCGGTTCGGCGAGAAGGAGGAGCTGAACGGAGCCATGTGCTTCCTCCTGGACCCGACAAAAGCCTCCTTCATCACCGGCGTCGTCCTGCCGGTGGACGGCGGGTTCAACGCATTTTCCGGCGTATAAGCTGAGTTAACCGAGATATATGAAGGGCATGGCCCAGCGCCTGCCCCTTAAAAATGAAAACATTCAAAAGGAGGACCCCCCGATGAGCCGTTTCGATACCTTCATCCCCCGCAAGGCCTACGCCGTCTGCGTCGACTCCGACGGCTGCGCCATGGACACCATGAACATCAAGCATTTCCGCTGCTTCGGCCCCTGCATCATCGACGAGTGGAACCTTGAGCCCTGGCGCAAGGAGATCCTGGACCACTGGAACGTCCTGAACCTCTTCTCCAGGACCCGCGGCATCAACCGCTTCGACGGTCTGGCCAGGGAGCTCAGGAACATCAACGACAACTACACCCCCATCGACGGCGTCGAAGTCTTCGAGGAGTGGGCCGCCAAGGCCCCCGAGCTCTCCAACAAGGCGGTCGAGGCCATGAAGCACGTCCACCCCGTCTTCGCCAAGGCCCTCTCCTGGAGCCAGGCCGTGAACCGCGGCATCGAGGAGCTGCGGGACGACGAAAAGCTCCCCTTTGAGAACGTCAAGGAAGCCCTGGCCGAGGTCCATGAGCTGGCGGACGTGGTCATCGTCTCCAGCGCCAACGAGGAAGCCGTCCTCAAGGAGTGGGAAATGTACGGTCTCCTGGATCACGTTGACCTGGTCTGCTCCCAGACCCTGGGCAGCAAGGCCTTCTGCATTTCCAAGGTCCTGGAAAAGGGCTACGAGAAGGACCACGTCCTCATGTGCGGCGACGCCCCCGGCGATGACAAGGCAGCCTCCACCAACGGCGTCCTCTACTACCCCATCCTGGTCAACCACGAAGGCGAATCCTGGGCCAGGTTCCGGAGCGAAGCCTTCGCAAAGTTCATGGACGGCTCCTTCGCGGGCAGCTATCAGGAAGCCCTGAGGGATGCCTTCTACGAAAACCTCAAGTAATTCTTCGGTAAATAAAAACCAACGCCATCATTCCCGCCTGTGTTTTCCGAATAGTCAACACAAGGCCCTCTATGTAAAAAATCCTGTTCCAGTATCAGAAAACAGATAGTATCCGGAAAGGCAGTGTGTAAAGATCCTCCTGCCGCCCGCAATAAAACCATCTCCGCCTCCCGATTCCGGAAGCATGCCCATCTCCCCCACAAAGAAAGCGAGGAACCACCATGGTCGATCTCAAGCAGAAGCCCTTTAACTTAAACGACGAACAAATCCGCTGGGTCGAGGACACCTACGCCTCCATGACCTTCGACGAGAAGGTCGGCCAGCTCTTCATCAACCTGACCCTGAGACGTGACCCGGCCTACATCACCTCCCTGTGCGAAAAATACCACATCGGCGGCGTCCGCTGGCAGGGCGGCAGCCTCGAGGAGGTCTACGAGCAGAACCGCCTCTTCCAGGAGAAGAGCAAGGTCCCGGTCCTCATCGCGGCCAACTGCGAAGCCGGCGGCAACGGAGCGGTCGGCGAAGGTACCTTCGTCGCCACCGGCGCGGCCTGCGGCGCCAGCCGCACCCTTGAGACCGTCCGCGACATGGCCCGCGTAGGCGCCAGGGAAGCGGCCGCCATCGGCTGCAACTGGACCTTCGCGCCCGTCTGCGACGTGGTGAGCAACTGGCGCAACACCATCGTGAACACCCGCGCCTTCGGCGACGACCCGGACGAAGTCGCCGCCCGCTCCCTGGCCTACATGGAGGAAATGCAGAAGGGCGGCCTCGCCTGCGCCGCCAAGCACTTCCCCGGCGACGGCTCCGAGGAGCTGGACCAGCACCTGGTCATGGGCTGCAACAACCTGACCACCGAGGAGTGGGACGCCTCCTTCGGCAAGGTCTACAAAACCCTGATCGACGCCGGTCTCGACAGCGTCATGGTCGGCCACATCTGCCAACCGGCCTACCAGAGACATTTCACACCGGGTCTCAAGGATGACGAGATCATGCCCGCCACCATGTCCAAGGAGCTCCTTCAGGACCTCCTCCGCGGCCAGCTGGGCTTCAACGGCCTGATCGTGACCGACGCCTCCCATATGGAAGGCCTTAACCAGGCGGCTCCCCGCTCCGAGGTCATCCCGGGCGTCATCGCCGCCGGCTGCGACATGGTCCTCTTCTTCAACGATCCCGACGAGGACATCGCCTACATGAAGGCGGGTATCGAGGATGGCCGCATTTCCCCGGAGAGGTTCTCCGACGCCCTCCACAGGATCCTTGGCCTCAAGGCCAAGCTTGGGCTTGACAAGCTGAGCTTCCCCGGCAAGGAAGGCCTGTCGGTCGTGGGATGCGCCGAGCACCACGCCCTGGCCGCCAAGGCTGCGGACGAAAGCATCACGCTGGTCAAGGATACCCAGCATGTGCTCCCGGTCAACCCGGCCGAGAAGAAGCGCGTCATGCTCTACTATCTCCAGTCCGCCCCGGTCTCCCTCCTGGACGGCACGGACCCGGCCAAGGCCGTCGTGGTGGACGAGCTGGAGAAGGCCGGCTTCGAGGTGACAGTCGCCAAGGACCACTACGAGATGGAAATGGAAGGCCCCAGCAAGTTCAACCGCTTCCGCATGATGGGCAAGTCCACCATCGAGCAGTTCAAGAAGGACTATGACCTGGTCCTCCTGGTGGTGGCCATGAAGGGCTACGCCCAGTGCAACGACGTCCGCCTCAGCTACTCCGCGGGCCACTCCTACGAGATTCCGTGGTACGTCTCCGAGGTGCCGACCGTCGCCATCTCCCTCAACTACACCAACCACCTGATCGACCTGCCCATGATGAAGACCTTCATCAACGCCTACGCCCCCACCCGGGAATACATCCACGCCCTGGTGGAGAAGCTGACCGGCAAGTCCGCCTTCAAGGGCAGCTACAACGAGCTGGTCTGGTGCGGACGCTGGGATACCAGAAGGTAAATAGGGTAAAACTGGGAATCAGGGACGGTTCCTTTTCCCACTTTTCGAAGGAAGGAAAGAGAGAAAATGGGAATCAGGGACGGTTCCTTTTCCCACTTTTCGTAAAAACGAAAAGTGGGAAAAGGAACCGTCCCTGATTCCCATTTTCCCGTTTTCCTCCAAAAAAGTGGGAAAAGGAACCGTCCCTGATTCCCATTCAATATCATCCCTGGAAGGGCACAACGTCCTTGACGGCCTCCTTGGTGGAGATCACCGCGTCATTGTTGTCGATATCGATGAGGAAATACTTATCATTGCCCATCCCCAGCTTCTTCATGTAGGAGAGCTGGCGGAAGCCGTGGCGGGTGGACATGCGCTCATACATGGCCTTCCTGTCCTCCGGGGAGAGGGACATGACGAGGTCGACCGAGGCCTGGTCCACGGCCAGGATATCCGTCGAGGCCACAATGCCGATGTTGGGCGTCACGACCGGCTCCGCCTCCACGCCCTCGCAGTCACAGGAGACCGAGATGTTACGGAGTACGTTCACATAGGTGATGTGCTTCCCGAAGTGGTCGATGGTCGCCTTGGTGGACTCGGCGATTTTCTCCATGAGCTCGTCCTTGTCGATGCCCCAGGCATTTGTCTCGGAGGCGTGGATCATCTTCTTGCCGATCCTGCCGTCCGCGCAGCCGATGCCCAGGTTCTTGTTGGAGCCGCCGAAGCCGCCCATGACGTGGCCCTTGAAATGGGTCAGGGCCAGCATGGAGTCATAATTCAGCATATGGCTGCCCACGGACATCTCGGTGAAGTGCGTACCGCCCTCCACGGGGAGCATGACGGTGCCCTCCTCGTCCATGATGTCCACAGGGGCGAAGGTCCAGCCGTTGATCTCCAGGGTCTTTCTGTGCTGCTCGGTCGTGTAACGGTCTCCTTCGTAGTAGGTGTTGGTCTCTACGATGGTGGCGTCCGGCAATTCCTTCTCAAGGAAGATCTTCACCCAGGCGGCCGGGATGATGTTGGGTCCGTGGGGCTCGCCGGTATGGAGCTTGACGGCTGTTTTGCCGGTGATGTTTCCCTTGACCCGCTCGTAGATCCGGGCGATGCCTTCGGGGGAGAGGTCGCGGGTGAAATAGACAATGGATTCATTTCCCGTGCGCTCATCGATGGGGATGTAGCGTTCTCCGCGGGAGACGGCTTTCATTTTCTCTGTTGTCATTCTGTATTCCTCCTTGTGGGCAGAGCATGCTGCCGCGGCGTCTCTAAAGAGTCCTGGCCCTGTCTGTATTATAATCGAATGTGTACTCATTTTGTACACTTTTTTCCCGAAAATGAAGGCACTGCTCTCCCGGCAAATAATATCAAATTTAATCAATTAACATTGCTTGATTCACACATTTTCAATTATTCTCCCACCTGCTATACTGTTCTCAGAACACAAGGAAAGGCAGGTCAGACCCATGACAGTTCTCAGCATCGATATCGGCGGCACCAACTTCCGCACAGGCGCGGTCCGCGAGGACGGCAGCGTCGTCAAATTCGAAAAAGTCCCCACACCCTCGGTCTTTAACTCAGGCGACGTTCTGGCTGACCTGGCAGGCCACCTGAAGGCCTTCGCGGAGGGGCTGACCATAGACGCTGTGGCCATCGGCTTCCCGGCCACCCTCGACAGGGAGCGGAAACGGGTCGTCCAGGCGCCCAACATCCCCTTCATGGAGGACCTTCCGGTCTGCGATTACCTCGAGGAGGCCCTCGGCGTGCCGGTGGTAGCCGAGCGGGACGTGACCTTCGCCCTCTGCCACGACGCCGCCAAGTACAGCATTCCGGATGAAGGCCTCGTCTGCGGCATCTATTTTGGCACCGGCATCGGAAATGCCTTCCTCCTGGACGGCAAGCCCCTGACCGGCCGCCACGGCGCCGCCGGCGAGCTGGGCCACATTCCGGTCCCGGGGTGCACCATTCCCTGCGGCTGCGGCAACGTCGGCTGCCTGGAGGCGGTCGCCGGAGGAAAGGCCCTCGCGAGACTCCAGAAGGAGCATTTCCCGGAGACAGGAGTCGGCGATATGTTCGCCGAGCACAGCGACGACCCGGCCGTCATCGAGCTCGTGGAGCGCATGGCCTCCGCCGTGACCACCGAAGTCAACATCCTGGATCCCGACTGCGTCCTCTTAGGCGGCGGCGTCCTGAATATGAAGGGCTTCCCCCGCGGACTCTTCGAGGACTTCATCCGCAGGCAGACCCGCAAGCCCTTCCCCTTAAATGACCTGAAGCTCATTTACACAGAAGACGAGCCGGACAAGAGCGTCGTGGGCGGCGCGATTTACGCCCGCAGAAAGCTCGCCGGCAGGAGATAAATACAAACTCTGCCCAGACAGACGAGCTACAGTGCAGCCTACGCCCGCAGAAAGCTCGCCGGCAGATAATAATTACAGACCTTACCCGCCTCCCGCGGCACTACATACATCAAGTACACCCGCTCTCCCATGAGCCTTCGCAAGCCCGACAGCCCGCAGCCCTGCCGATCCATCCAAAGGAACCCGCGCAGGACCGGACCCTACCCGAAAGGAGGACCTCCCATGCTGACCCTCTACGACCTCATGACAGACTACCGCACAAATCCCCTCGGCCTGGACGAGCCCCATCCGGCCTTCTCCTGGAAGCTCCGCTCCTCCCGCCACAGCGTCGCGCAGGCCTCCTGCCACATCCGCGTCCTTGCGGGCGAAGAGTGCGTCTGGGACACCGGCGTCCTCACGACTGACCAGTCCCTCCACCACGTCTACGAAGGCGCTCCCCTTAAGCCTGCCACCTGCTACCGCGTCCTCGTGGAGGTCACGGACGATGCCGGCGAGACCGCCCGGGCGGAAGGCACCTTCGAGACCGGCCTCCTCGACTACAGGAAAATGGCCGCCGGCTGGATCACCCACGCCTTCGGGGACGATATGGAAGCGTGCGCTGTGTTCGTGAAGTCATTTTCCGCGAAAAAGCCCCTGGCAAGGGCCCGCGCTTACGTCACCGCCCTTGGCGTCTACGCCATGGAACTGAACGGCAGGCGGGTCGGCGATGACCGCTTCGCCCCCGGCTGGACCTCCTACCAGGAACGGCTCCAGGTCCAGACCTACGACCTGACCGCCCTCCTTGAAAATGAGAACACGCTCGCCGTCACCGTCGCGAACGGTTGGTTCAAGGGCATCCTGGGCTTCTACGGCCAGGGCTCCCACTACGGCCCCCGCACCGCCCTCCTGGCCCAGATCGAACTCACCTACGCCGACGGCAGCTCCGAGACCATCGTCACCGACGAGAGCTGGCTCTCCACGACCGGCCCCCGCCGCTACAGCGAGATCTACCACGGCGAAGTCATCGACTACTCCCTGGCTGAGCAGGAAGTCCTACCGGCAAAGGCCTATGACTGGTCCAAGGAGATCCTGGTTGGTCAGGAATGCGAGCCTGTCCGCATTACCCAGCGGGTGCCCGTGAAGGAAGTTCTGCACACCCCCGACGGCAGCATTGTCCTGGACTTTGGTCAGAACCTTGCCGGCGTGGTCGAGGCGGCCCTCTCCTGCCCCAAGGGCACGAAGATCGCCCTCCGCCACGGCGAGGCCCTGGACGAAAAAGGCAACCTTTTCACCACCAACCTCCGCACGGCCCGCGCCACGGACACCTACGTCACCAGCGGCGGAAATGACCTCTTCCTCCCCGAATTCACCTATCACGGCTTCCGCTACGTGGCCGTCGAAGGCCTCTCCGAGGTCGATCCGGCTGCCTTCACGGCCTGCGTGATCCACACGGACTTCCGCCGTCCCGGCGCCTTCTCCTGCGCGGATCCCAGGATCAGCCAGCTCTGGAGGAACATCGACTGGACCATGCGGTCCAATTTCCTGGACATCCCCATGGACTGCCCGCAGCGGGACGAGCGGCTGGGTTACACCGGCGACGCCGAGATCTTCACGCCCACAGCCCTCTTCCACGGCGACCTGGCCCTCTTCTACCGCAAGTGGCTCCGGGACCTCAAAGCCGAGCAGACCGACGAGTTCGGCGTTCCCCTCTCGGTGCCGGATATCTTAAGGACCCGCGTCTGCACCCCGACCTGGCATGAAGCCGCCACCATCGTTCCCTGGCTTCTCTGGGAGACCTACGGGGACAAGCGAGTGCTCGAGGAGCAGTACGACAGCATGACCCGGTCTGTGGAATACTCCCGCCGCATGGCCGGCGAGGGCGGCCTTCTGACCGGCGAGAACACCAGCTTCTTCGGCGACTGGCTGGCCCTGGACAGCCCCAAGGGCCCCTTCCGCAAGATCCCGGAGGGTATCCTCTACCCCTCCAACGATGAGAAGGGCGGCGGCACCGACTTCGGCATGACCGGAAACGTCTACTACCTCTACTCCATCGACATCATGGCAAAGACGGCCGACGTCCTGGGCAAGGCGGAAGATGCCGCCAAGTGGCGCGCCCTCTACGAGGACGTCCTGGCCAAATTCCGCGCTGAGTTCATTACCCCCTCCGGCCGCCTGGTCAGCGACACCCAGACCGCCGCGGCCCTGGCCCTCTACTTCGACCTGGCCCCCGAGAAGGACAGGAAGCGGATCCTGGACGGCCTTGAGCTCAAGCTCATCAAGAACAAGAAGCACCTGACCACCGGTTTCGTAGGCACCGAGTACCTCACCCACGTGCTCAGCCGGAACGGTTACCACCAGCTCATGGGCGACATCCTCTTCAAGGAGGACTGCCCCTCCTGGCTCTACGAAATCGGCCTCGGCGCCACCACCGTCTGGGAGCTCTGGGACGGCGTCAACGAGGACGGCAGCTTCAACCTCTTTGAAATGAACTCCCTGAACCAGTACGGCTTCGCCACCATCGGCAACTGGCTCTTCACGGAGCTGGCCGGCCTGACCTCCCTGGTCCCCGGCTGGAAGAAAGCCCGCATCGCCCCGAGACCCGTCAGAGGCATTCCGGAAATAAAAGCCTCCTACGAGACCCCCTACGGCCTCCTCTCCGTGGACTTCGCCTGCAGAGACGGCAAGGTCACGGCCAAGGTCTCCATCCCCGAGAATACGACCGCCGAGGTCAGCCTGCCCGGCCGCGACGCCGAGGTCCTCGGTTCCGGCACCTATGAATTCGAGTATGCGACAAGCCTCTCCTACGAGAAGACGGCCTACTCCGAGGACTCCACCCTGGGCGAGCTCCTCACCGACCCCGACGCGGAGAAATACTTTGCCGAAAAGGCGCCGGGACTGGCCTCCAGCGGCTTCATCCGCACCTTCGTGGCCGGCCTCACCATCGAGGAGATCCGGCTCACGCTGCCGAGGAGCTTCGTGCCCCAGTTCGCGCTGGATTTATTTGAAGAGATGATCGTCATGCTGAACCGGAAGGCTGCAGCAGGGAAATAAAAAAACCGGCTACGCAGGCACAAAGCACCGCAAAAAGCCACAGAAAATGCCCGGCTTACTGCCGGGCGCACCACTAAAACCTGCCGGAATTGCCCGGCTTACCAGATAATCGGCCCATTTGGCCAAGGAGAAGAATATGAGACTCGCCATCGGCAACGACCACGTTGCCATCGATATGAAAAATGAGATCCGCGACTATCTGTCCGCCAAAGGCATCGAGATGATCGACGTCGGTACCAATTCCCCGGAGCGCTTCAACTACCCGGTCAGCGGCTACAAGGTGGCCCGGCTGGTGGCGGAAGGCCTGGTGGACGGGGGTGTCCTCATTTGCGGGACCGGCGTGGGCATCAGCCTTGCCGCCAACAAGGTCCCCGGCATCCGGGCCTGCGTCTGCAGCGACCCCTACACCGCCAGGCTCTCCAAGCAGCACAATAACACCAACATCATCGCCTTCGGCGCCCGGGTCATCGGACCCGAGACAGCCAAGATGATCGTGGACGAGTGGCTGAAGGCCCAGTATGAAGGCGGCCGCCACCAGACCCGGGTCGACATGATTGCGGAGATTCAGGACACCGGCCATCTCCAGGCCGCGGAGGAAGAGCTGGAGGCTCTCAGGGCCTCGCTCAGAGCCTGAGACTGAAGCTGCGACACCAGATCTCGTACCTTTTCCGGGCACCGACTACCGGTCGCTACCCGGAAAAGCCCTGAAGAACACATTCTCAGCAGACATTGCTGTGCCGGCGCCGACGGCAGCCTTACAAAGGAGGAAAACGGCATGAAACGACTTCTCTGCCCCAGCATGATGTGCGCCAACTACGGGCACCTGGCCGCCGAGGTCAGAGCCCTGGATGACGCGGGTGTTGACATTTTCCACTGCGACATCATGGACGGGAGCTTTGTACCCAACTTCACCATGGGCGTCATGGACGTCCAGACCATCCGCCGCTACACCGACAAGCCGGTGGACTGCCACCTCATGATCGAGAACCCGGGCAGCAAGGTCGACTGGTTCATCAAGGCCGGCGCCGACATCGTCTACATCCACCCCGAATCCGAGCGCTACGTGGTCAAGACCCTGGCCCACATCAAGGAAATGGGCGCCGCAGCCGGCATCGCCGTGAACCCGGACACCAGCGTCGCCAGCATTTCCGAGATCCTGAACCTCTGCGACTACGTCATGGTCATGACGGTCAACCCCGGCTTTGCCGGCCAGGGCTTCATCGACTTCACCCGGAAGAAGGTCCGGCAGCTGGTGGAGCTCAAGGAGCAGTACGGCTACAAGGGGATGATCGACGGCCACTGCAGCCCGGACGTGATCGCCGACCTCTCCTCCCTGGGGGCGGACGGCTTTATCCTGGGCACCAGTGCCCTCTTCAAAAAAGGCAGAAGCTACGCTGAGTTGATCGCGGAGCTCAGAGAGGAGGAAGCATGACCATGACAAATGAAAACCGTCCCGTGGTCGGCATCGTCATCCCCACAGCGGACAACTCCTTCTTCTCCCTCCTCGCGGAGGCAGCTTCCCGCCATCTCCACGACCTCGGCTTCTCCGCCCTGGTACTCAGCAGCGCCAACAACGCAGACCGTGAAAAAGAGCACCTTCGCACGCTGGCGGCCCTGGGCGCAAAAGGCATCCTCTGCGTGAGCGGACTCAGCGTTCTGCCCGAAGACCTCCTGCCCGAGGACCTGCCCCTCGTCTGGGTGGACCGTCACCCGGCCTCCGAGCGGGTCATTCCCCTGGTGGCCAACGACGACCGGGAAGCCATGCGGATGGCCACGGAGTACCTGATTGAAAAAGGCTGCCGCGACATCCTCCTCATGCCCGGCTACCTGGCCGAAAAACGCACTTCTCCACGCGTCATAGGCTACGAGGAGGCCCTCCAGGCCCACGGCATTGAGCCGAGGCAGGAGTACATTTTGAACCGGTCCGGCAAAAAGGCCTCCGAGACCGAGACCGCCGAGCTCCTCCGCGCCGTCATCGGCCAGGGCATGCCCGTGGACGCCATCATCACCAGCAGCGACCGCGCCGCCTTCGGCGTGATCACCGCCCTCCACAAGGTCGGCCTCTACGTGCCCGAGGACGTCAAGCTCATCAGCTTCGACAACTCCCCCTACTCGGCCATGGCCTCCCCCGCCATCACCGCTCTGGACAGGAACCCGCATCTCCTGGCTGAGACCGCCTGCCGCCGCCTCCTCGACCTGCTCGAGGGCCGTCCGGTGGAAAATGAGACCATCATCCCCGTGCAGATTTGTCGCCGGGACTCCACACGATAATAGGGAAAAAGTGGGAATCAGGGACGGTTCCTTTTCCCAGTTTTCAAAGAAAACTGGGAAAAGGAACCGTCCCTGATTTCCACTTTTACCCAATGGGATCAGGGATGGTTCCTTTTCCCAGTTTCAAAGAAACTGGGAAAAGGAACCGTCCCTGATTCCCACTGTTATCCAATACCATGCTTCTCCACATCGATCACGGCGTCCCCATCGGCAAAGAAGCAGATTCTCTCCGCCTCAAGGGGTGTGAACAGAGAAGCCGTCATGACGTACTCACCGTCATTGATGAAAATTTCCGCACTGTAGCGGTCCAGGATGAGGCGCAGGGTGATTTCCCCGCATCTGCTGCCCGGAACAAGGCACCGCCTCTGGTGTACGATGGCCCGGCAGGACCCGGAATACTTCCGGTCGATCTTGACAGTCTGCTCGTAGGGGCGGAAGCTGACGCCGGTGCGGAGGTTATCCTTCTGCGCGAACCGGATGGAGATCTTGTGGAAGATTTTCTCCCTGTCAGCCGGCCGTATCCTTACCGTCATATCCAGGCATCTCCCGGAAATACCCTCCAGAACGACTTCGTCCAGTCCGCTGACCAGCACATTCTTATGGATGACAGTATCCGTATACAGTGAAGAAAGTCCCCGCCAGGGTGACTGGTAGAGCCGTCCGTTCCTAATGGACAGCTCACGCGGAAGGGACATCTGACCTGCCCACTTCTCATAGGGGGCGCGGATAGCGCAGGCATCCCAGTTCTGCATCCAGCCGATCATGACCCGGTGACCATCCGGTGTCTCGATGGTCTGGGGCGCGTAGAAGTCAATCCCGTAATCGATGGCCTGGTTGCTCTCCTCGACGAACTCCCCTGTCTTCTCATCGTAGGTTCCAATCAGGCACAAAGTCCCGTTCCCGTTGTGATACTCAAAGCCGGAGGGATGCATATCCTGGGGACTTACCAGGAGGACCTGCTTGCCGTCCAGGCTGAAGAAGTCCGGGCACTCCCACATAGATCCGAAACGACCCCGGTTGGATGCAAGGACTCTCCAATACTTCCAGTGCAGAAGGTCTGTGCTCTTAAAGAGCAGGACCGATCCGCTGCCGTCCGCAGGGCGGTTCGCGACAGCTGCCACATAAGTGCCGTCCTCAGCCTTCCAGACCTTGGGATCACGGAAATCGAACCGGCTTGCCCCCTCCGGAAGATCCGCCTCGGTGATGACAGGATTGCCGCTGTATTTTTCATATTCGAAGCCGTCGCCTATGGCGATGCTCTGGGTCTGAATGCCGCTGTCGAACCCGGCAGGATCCATCGTCTCACCGACGGAAGTGTACATCAGGAGCTGACGCCCGTCTTCCATGGTGATCGCGCTTCCTGAAAAGCATCCCTTCTGGTCGTAAAGCTGGTCCGGAGCCAGGACAGCAGGCAGATAATTCCAGTGGAGCAGGTCTCTGCTTATCGCATGTCCCCAGTGCATCGGGCCCCACTTGGAAGAATAAGGATAATACTGGTAAAACAAATGGTAAAATCCATCATAGATGGAAAATCCGTTGGGGTCGTTCATCCATCCACAGCGGGGAGTCAGATGGAACAATGGGCGCTGTGACTCTTCGATTGTTTTCTCAAGGATCTCTTCATATCGTCTGGCGTCCCGTAATGCCTGGCTGATCATAGCAAATCATCTCCTACTCCATATAATAATTCGGCGCGGCGGCCTCATGAAGGCCGCCGCGCACTTTTAGTGTAATAATACTATTTATCCCTGCTCCTGCGCGTAGAAAGCATCCAGATACTTCTGGTAGATGGCAAGGTATTCATCCAGCTTATAAGCCTGAAGCTCGCTGAGATAAGCATCCCAGTCAGCATCCGTGAATCCGTTCATGATCCAGTCGGACTTGTGGGCGTTGGTGCACTTGGAAAGGTCAGCCATAAGGTTGGAAAGCTGCTCTGTGTCTTCCCTGGCCATGAAGACGTTGGGGTAGACATACTTGGTGTGCATATCCGGAGTATAGATGTCCTTGATCCAGTCAAGACGATACTGGGCATCGTCCGGGCAGGTAACATAGACGCCATAGTACTCATCGAGGATGGCCAGCGGGCCGCCGACAGCTTCAGCCTCACGGACTTCAACCGGAGAGGCATCGCCCAGAGGAGCATGCTTCAGCATCTTTTCGCCCTTGTCGTTCTCGCCGAGGACGAAGATATCGAAGTCATCGTCTTCGCCGTAGGTGCCCCAGTTGTTCTGCGGGGACTGGAACGGGTCATACATCTTGTCGATCCATGCGCAGATAAGGGCCGGCTCTTTGGCGACAGCAGTGATAACGCAACGGCCTCTGTCATAGCCGCTGGTGAAGGAGCCGTTCTGCGGGGTCAGGTTCTTGACGTCAGCCTCCAGCATGGGAAGCGGGACGAAGTCCTGGATGTTGTCAATGTTGGCGACGTCCCAGGAGAAGCACACGCCGTAGCGGTGAGACTTGCCCTTGGAAACGTAGGTGGACCACTCCTGAGTGAAGGCTTCCGGATCGATCAGGTTCTCCTCATAGAGCTTGTGGAGCCATGCGATACCATCCTTGTAGCCGGGCTGTACAGCGGTGTAGACAACCTTGCGGTCATCCGTAACTGCGATATGTCTCCACTTGTCCATGTCGCCGATGCCCTCGCCGAAGCCATTGATGAGGACGGCGGGATCCTGGTCACCGTCGTTGACGATGCAGGACATGGGAATGATGGAGCCTTCGATGCCGAACTCGGCCTGGATCTCGGAGGCATGATCACGGAAAGCGATCAGGACCTGCTCGAACTCATCCACAGTGCCGGGCATCTCAAGTCCAAGGAAGTCAAGCCACTTCTTGTTGATGAAGGGCATATTGCCGATGGTCTGAATAGCGGTCTTCTCAGAGCCGAGCTGCTCGATCCACGGGAAGGCCCAGATGTGTCCGTTGACGTCTGTGGACATGATCCTGTATTCCGGGAACTTATCGAAGACAGCCTTAAGGTTGGGCATGTAGGCGTCGATGTACTCTTCCAGAGGAATGATGATACCCTGGTCAGCGTACTTGAGCAGGTCCATGTCACTGAAGCCGGCAGTGAAAATGAAATCACTCAGCGTCTTGGGGTTGGCCATGGCGAGGGAGATCTTGTCGCCCCACTGGTCGCCCTGGATGGCGTCCCACTCTACATGGACGTTGGTCTCCTCTTCAAGGCGCTTGAAGATGGTGCGGTTGTTGGGATTGGACTCTGTGTTGGGCGGATAGCTGATCATGCCACGGATGGTAGCTGTCTCAGCAAGCGGGAACTGAAGGCTCTCGGCGTCGACTTCCTGAAGCTCGCCTTCGTTGAGCTCAGGCTGGCTGCCGCCGCAGGCGCCCATGGATAAAACCATACCGACTGCCATAATGCAGGCAATTACCCTTTTGAAGATCATTTTTTTCATTTTTACCTCCTTTTTTGTCAACCCTTGACTGAGCCGACCATGATGCCGCTGTCGAAATACTTCTGGAAGAAGGGGTACATGATCAGCAGGGGAAGACTGGAAATAATGATGGTAGCGTACTTGAGCAGCTCAGCGAGCTGGGCTCTGGCTGCCGTACTCTGCATGTCAGAAATCATGCCGGATTCCGGCTGGTTCTGAATCAGGATGGAACGAAGGACCAGCTGCAGGGGCTGCTTGGCGCTGTCGTTCAGATAGATCATGGCGTCGAAGTAGCTGTTCCACATACCTACGAACTGCCAGAGGGCCAGCACCGTGATGACCGGTGTGCAGACCGGAAGCAGGATCAGGAAGTAGTAGGTCAGCTCGTTGGCGCCGTCCACGTCCGCGGCCTCCCGGAGCTCTGCCGGAATGCCCTGGTAGTAGGTCCTGGCGATGATCATGTTCCAGACGCTGAAGGCGCCGGGAAGGATGATCGCCCACATGCTGTTCAGAAGACCAAGGTTACTGATCAGCAGGTAGGTGGGGATCAGGCCGCCGCCGAAGAACATGGTGATCATGAAGATGGTATTGAAGAAGCCTCTGCCCTTGAAGTCCACGCGGGACATGGGATACGCTGCGAAAAGTGTTACAGCGACGGAGACGAAGGTGAATACCACCGAGTAGATGATCGCGTTCTTGAAGCCGATCCAGATCTGGCTGTTGGAGAGGACTCGCTCATAAGCGGTCACAGTCCATTTCTCCAGGTCAAAGGAGATGCCGCTGTTCTGCAGCGTGATCGGATCCATGAAGGAAGCGATAATAATGTAGATGATGGGGATGATGATGGCGACTACGAAGGATCCCAGAAGGATGTAGCCTGTGATCAGCAGGGCCTTATCGGCCAGAGACAGTCTGGAAAATTTTTGTGTTTTCATGATGTCCCTCCTTTACAGGCCCTTGCCGTCATTCATCTTCTCGACGATCTTGTTGACCAGGATAAGAAGGATGACGTTGATGACTGTGTTGAAGAGGCCGACAGCAGTGGAGAAAGCATAGTCTCCATCCAAAAGACCCTTCTTGTAGACGTAGGTTGCAATGATTTCAGACGTCGCAAGGTTCAGGTCTGTCTGAAGAGCGTAGGCCTTTTCAAAGCCGATGCTCATGATGTTACCTGCCTGAAGGATGAACTGGATGACGACCATGTCCTTGATGGCGGGCCACTCAACTACCTGGATCTGCTGGAAGATGTTGGCGCCGTCCACGATCGCAGCCTCACGAAGCTCCTGGCTGGCGCCGGAAAGAGCAGCGGTGTACATGATCGACCCCCAGCCGGCTCCCTGCCAGATACCCGAGATAATGTAGATGGTGCGGAAAGCCCCCGGCATGGTCATAAAGTTGATCTGTGTTCCCATCAACTGGTTCAGAGGTCCCGTCACGGAGAGCAGAATTCGGACCAGGCCGCAGAGAACGATGACAGAGATGAAGTTGGGCAGATAGAGGACTGTCTGGATTTTCTGCTTGATGCTGGCGCGCTGAATTCTGTTCAGCAGGAGAGCAAGCAGGATCGGCACAGGAAAGCCCCAGAGCAGACCGAAGATACTCAGCTTCAATGTGTTCGCCAGATAGGTAAGGAAATCCGGCGAGGAGAGGAACCTGTGGAAGTACTTAAAGCCTACCCACCTGCTTCCCAGTATTCCCCTGATCGGGTTGTAATCCTGGAAAGCAATCAGGATACCGCCCATGGGGATGTACCGAAAGATGATCGTCAGCAGCAGAGCCGGCATCAGGAACAATAAGTACAGCTGCCAGTGCTGCTTGACGTACAGTAAAGTTTTACGCATGATATCTGCGCTCCTCCTTTCGATGACGATGGTTCCGAATGGTGAAAGCCCGAAAAGACCGGATACGGCCGCTCTCCGATTTTACAAGCCTGGCACCGACTGATTTATTGTAAAGTAAAATGTGCATTTGCGCAAGTATCAATTGTGTATTTGCACTATTCTTTGCTCGCATTTTGTTCATATGCACTATTATAGGTTTTCATTTTTGTGCACTATTGCGAGTTACATTTTTTACATTAATGGAGTAAACTTATCAAAAAGGAAATATGACTGCTGTCTGTTTTTAACATTTGACACTTTCGCCGCATCTCTTTAGAATAAAGTCGAGGTGTATTTTCCCTTCATAATATATAGACTTCAAGAAAGTGGAGAACGAGATGACTGACAGAGCCACTATTCAGGATATTGCAGATGCCCTTGGCCTTTCGCGGAACACAGTCTCAAAGGCCATCAATAATACGGGTTCCATAGCGGAAACCACAAAAGCTGCTGTGCTCAAGAAGGCTGCGGAAATGGGCTACAAGCAGTTCTCCTACCTGACCCTGCCTTCATTTTCTGATGATGCGGAAAACATGGAAGGTCCCGAGGGGGGCCTCTATGATCAGTCCGTTACCCGCTCAAAGACCGCATCCGGGCCTCGGGAAATTGCTTTCATCACCACAGGGCAGATGGATAATTCCCATTTCGGCACGACCATGCTGGACAGGATCAGCCATGAGCTGGCCATCTTCGGCTACAGCGTGACCATCTACCGGCTGCTCCCTGCCGAGTTGGCCGCCCTGAGGCTGCCGCCTGGAATCCATCCCTCCCGCACAGCAGGTATCATCTGCGCAGAGCTTCTGGACAAGGCATACTGCCGTATGGTGGCCGGCCTTCCCTATCCGACCGTCTTTGTCGATTTTCCTGTTTATCTGGATGAAGAGGCGCCCAAGGCGGATATCCTTCTCATGGATAATTCATCCTGTATTTATTCCTTTATCAGGGAAATGAAAGCAAAAGGGGTCCGGCGTTTTTCCTTTTTCGGAGATGTGCTTCACTGCCGTTCCTTCTACGAACGTTTTCAGAGTTTCCGCAGTGCGCTGGAGATCTATGGACTTCCATTTGATATGTCCTCATGTATCCTGACCGAATGCAGCGAGCTCCGGCGGGACGGATTCTCCAAATATATCAAGACCCTTTCGGACACGCTCCAAGCCATGCCGGTACTTCCGGAGGTCTTTCTGTGCGCCAATGACTTCCTTGCCATTGACCTTATGAGAGCCCTCAACCAGATCGGCGCGCGTGTTCCGGAGGACGTCATGCTGCTGGGCTTTGACGATTCCTCAGAATCCAGGATCGTCACGCCGGCGCTTTCGACTGTTCATATTCACAGCCAGACCATGGGCTATACCGCTGTAAAGATGCTCCTCGGCCGCATTAAGCAGCCGGATCTCTACTCGCAAGTCATCCATACGGAGACTTCTCTTGTGTACAGGGCTTCCACGGAGCGGTGACCTCTGATCCGGCTGCATTTATGCAAAAGGAGCACACTGTCCATGAGAAGTCTTTTGAACCCCGAAAACCCGGCCATGCGGTTTCTGACGAAGATCGGCTACGCCATATGTCTTAATTTCCTCTGGTTCATCTGCTGTCTGCCGGTCATCACAGCAGGCGCGTCCACGACCGCCTTATACGCAGTGACCCAGAAGATGGTGCGCGATGAAGAAGGCAATATTTTCTCAGCCTTTTTCATCGCTCTGAAGCAGAACTTCCGCCAGGCCACCCGGATCTGGATGATAATGCTCCTGTCCGGCGCGCTTCTTGCCTTTGACGGGTACCTTCTATTCCATCTCAAAAACATGAATGCTTTCTGGACAGTGCTGACTGCCGTGTGGATCGTCTTGTTCGCTGCCTACTGCATCATCCTTCTGTACGTTTTTCCGCTGACTGCCCGATTCGAGAACACGACCTTCGCCACGATCCGCAACGCGCTTCTGACGGGAATGCACTATCTCCTCTGCACCGCTCTGATCGCGGCCTTCCACTTCGCCGTCGGGTATATCATCATTTTCATCTACACGCCCGTCCTCTTTCTCGGGGAAGGTATTTGCGCCCTCTTCTCTTCCTGGATCATGAAGAACATCCTGATTCGTCTGGAGGAGATGGCCCTCCCCGCCGGACCGCCATCCGTCATTCCGGGGGAGGACGCCGGGCAGGATGAGATCGCTCCATCAGCGGCAAGGAGTACACATCCATGAAAATGACCGGTATGACCCTTCCCCAGAAGATCCAATACATATGGGATTATTACAAAGTGCCGCTTTTTACAGCGGCACTTATCCTTTATATTATCGGCTATATCATCTGGCGCTTCGCCACAAAGGAGGAGATAAGCCTCTATGCAGCCGCCGTCAACACGCAGGTGACTGAAGAAGGCGAAGGGCTCCTTGAGGCATTTCCCGAGTCCGGTGCCCTTCCTCCGGAGGCGGATGCCGGAGTGGTCAACCTGGCAGCCAACCTCTTTCTCACCGCCGACCCTTCCTCCGAATATCACGAATACGTCTACGCCTCCCGCCTCAAGATCCTGGCATCCATCAACGCCCAGAAGCTTGATCTGGTCATCGCCGACAGGGAAGCCATGGATGCTTTCGCCTCAGAGGGATTTCTCCTGGACCTGACCGGGTTGTTCGCGGATGATGCGAGTCTTCGAAGCCGGCTCAAAGAGGAGACCGTCATCCTGGAGGACAACCACATTGATGCGCTGCTCGACGACGAAGTCGCCTACGAAGCCGTCACCGAATCCCATCTCACCGCCATCGACGTTTCCGATCTGACCGCCTTCTCCTCCGGCAGCGGCGAGGTCCTGATTGGGATCATCGCCAATTCTCCACGGCAGGAGGAAGCTGTCGCCTTAGTGCGGTTTCTGCTTAGCGAGGCCGGCTCTCCTGCAGGTTGAGCCGCCTGCCCAGGCGATGGCAGGGCTGGCTTCACACATTCAGTCCTCCAATCTGCATCGGCACGCCTGCCCAGGCGATGGCAGGGGTGGCAGCTGGCATCCCCTCGGGCTCAGCGAGGCCGAATAAGGGACCGACAGCAGGCAGGCCCTTCTGCCCTGTCTTCATTTTACAGCGCCATCCATGAATCCCGGCATCGACGCAATCGGCCGGATTCTCAGCTCCCATGTGAAGGATAGTAAAAATGGACACAAATCATGACCTTCTTATGAGTCTTCTTCCCCTCACCGAGGAGGAGGAAGTCTACAAGCGTTTCTACGAACTCCGCTATTCCCCGAAGGCCCTGGCGGCCTACATGGCGGAGATGGAGGACTATGTCCGTGCCCACCGTCTGCTGATTTTCGACTACCCCTTCGTGACCCATCCGGAGCTGCTCAGCGAGGAGGATCTCTACAAGGACTACTCCATCTCCCACGGCTCCAATGTAAACGTGGTGCGCCACCTCCGCTACACCCCGGTATTCACCCACAGCCATACCTTCTTCACGGTTCTCTATGTGCTTCGCGGAAAATGCGGACATACCGTCGGCGGAACAAATCAGCCCATGGTGCAGGGGGACGTCTTCTTCCTTCCGCCCAGGGTCCAGCAGACCATAGGCGTCTTCGATGACAGCCTCGTCCTGAACCTTCACATCCGCCGCGACACCTTCGACGACGTCTTCTTCAACACCCTCCGCTACAACAACATCCTCTCCGACTTCTTCATGAGCTGCCTCTACAGCCAAAAGCCCATGAGCGGAATCCTCTTCCGGACCGGGAAGAACGAGGAGATCGAGAACCTTTTTCTGGAAATGTACCGGGAGGTCCTGCTGGACGACGAATACAGCTGGCGCCTGCTGAACAATCTTGTCCCTCTCCTCTTTGCGAAGCTCCTGCGGGGGTATGCCGACAAGGCCTTTTTCGTCGGGTCTGCCCCGCGGCAGAGTTCGGACAGTACCCGGCTCAAGATCCTCAGCTATATCACCGACAACTACCGCACCGTGACTCTGACGGAGGTGGCGGACCATTTCAATTACTCCGTCCCCCACTGCTCCCGGCTCATCCGAGACGAGACCGGCGAAAGCTTTGTGACCTTCGTCCGCAGGATCCGCATGAACCATGCCGCCGCGCTCCTTTCCGGGAGCCGGACCTCCGTCGCTGAAATCAGTGCCATGGTGGGCTACGAGAACCCCGAGTCCTTCATCCGGGTCTTTGAGAAATACTATGGGATGACCCCCACTGCCTATCGGAGAAAAGGGGAGGGGAAGTGGGAATGAGGGACGGTTCCTTTTCCCACTTTTTTCATCGGAAAGAGAGAAACTGGGAATGAGGGACGGTTCCTTTTCCCACTTTTCTTCGAAAAGTGGGAAAAGGAACCGTCCCTCATTCCCAGTTTCCCTATTTACCGTTTTTCTGTATTCTTCAATCAGGCCACACAAAGTGGGCGTTGCCCGCTTCCAGCCCGTCAATCAG
>CAMONF010000070.1 GCA_946620335.1 uncultured Clostridia bacterium | reverse complement strand
TAGGCCTCAAGGGCCCAGACTTCCATCTCACCGAAACGCTGGCCGCCGAACTGGGCCTTGCCGCCCAGAGGCTGCTGCGTGACCAGGGAGTATGGACCTGTCGAACGTGCGTGGATCTTGTCGTCGACCAGGTGGTGAAGCTTTAAGTAATGCATGTGGCCGATGGTGACCTTGGAGTCGAAATACTCACCGGTACGGCCGTCGCGGAGCTGGACCTTGCCGTCTCTGGAGATCGGCACGCCCTTCCAGAGCTCGCGGTGCTCCAGATGATCGCCGAGATACTGCATGACCTCGGGGCTCACGGTGTCCGCGTACTTGGCCTGGAAGTCCTCCCAGCTGGAGTTGACATAATCGTTGGCCATCTCGAGGGTATCCTGGATATCCTTCTCGTTGGCGCCGTCGAAGACCGGTGTGGAGATGTTGAAGCCCAGGGCCTTGGCGGCCAGGGACAGATGGATCTCCAGGACCTGTCCGATATTCATACGGGACGGAACGCCCAGGGGGTTCAGCACGATGTCCAGCGGACGTCCGTTGGGCAGGAAGGGCATATCCTCCACAGGCAGGACGCGGGAGACAACACCCTTGTTGCCGTGACGGCCGGCCATCTTATCGCCGACGGAGATTTTTCTCTTCTGAGCGATGTAAATGCGAACACTCTGGTTGACGCCCGGAGGCAGCTCATCGCCCTCGGGGCGGGTGAAGACCTTGGCATCCACAACGATACCGTACTCACCGTGCGGCACCTTAAGGGAGGTGTCTCTGACCTCGCGCTCCTTCTCGCCGAAGATCGCGCGGAGCAGGCGCTCCTCAGCCGTGAGCTCAGTCTCGCCCTTGGGTGTGACCTTGCCGACCAGGATATCGCCGGCACGGACCTCAGCACCGATGCGGATGATGCCGCGCTCGTCAAGGTCCTTCAGAGCTTCGTCGCCGACGCCCGGCACGTCTCTGGTAATCTCTTCGGGTCCCAGCTTGGTGTCGCGGGACTCGGCTTCATACTCTTCGATGTGGACAGACGTGTAGACGTCGTCCATGACCAGTCTCTCGGAAAGGAGGACAGCGTCCTCGTAGTTGTAGCCTTCCCAGGTCATGAAGCCGATCAGCGGGTTCTTGCCCAGGGCCAGCTCGCCCTTGCTGGTGGACGGGCCGTCAGCGATGACCTGTCCGGCTTCCACGTAATCGCCCTTGGAGACGATGGGCTTCTGGTTGTAGCAGTTGCTCTGGTTGGAGCGGGAGAACTTGATCAGGTGGTAATTTTCCGTAGTGCCATCGTCATAGGTCATTCCGATATCGGTGGAGCTGACGAAGGTGATGGTGCCGGACTTCTTGGCCAGGACGCAGAGACCGGAGTCGACGGCAGCCTTCTCCTCCATACCGGTGCCAACGACCGGGGCTTCTGTGGTCAGAAGCGGCACGGCCTGACGCTGCATGTTGGAGCCCATGAGGGCGCGGTTGGCGTCGTCGTTCTGCAGGAAGGGGACAAGGGAGGTCGCCACGGAGAAGACCATCTTCGGAGAAACGTCCATGTAGTCGTAGAGGGAGCGGTCATATTCCTGAGTCGCTTCCCTGTAACGGCCGGAGACGTTGGTATGAAGGAAGTGACCTTCCTCGTCCAGCGGCTCGTTAGCCTGCGCGACATGGTAATTGTCCTCTTCGTCCGCGGTCATGTAATCCACGTCGTTGGTGACGCGGGGATTCTTGGGATCGGACTTGTCGATCCGTCTGTAGGGCGCCTCGACAAAGCCGTACTCGTTGATCCTGGCGTAGCAGGCCAGGGAGTTGATCAGACCGATGTTGGGACCTTCAGGCGTCTCGATCGGGCACATACGGCCGTAGTGGGAGTAGTGAACGTCTCGGACTTCGAAGCCTGCACGGTCACGGGACAGACCGCCCGGACCAAGGGCAGACAGACGTCTCTTGTGGGTCAGCTCGGACAGGGGGTTGTTCTGGTCCATGAACTGGGACAGCTGGGAGGACCCGAAGAACTCCTTGACGGCGGCCGTGACCGGCTTGATGTTGATGAGGGACTGCGGGGAAACGCTGTCCGTATCCTGGGTCGTCATGCGCTCGCGGACGACTCTCTCCAGTCTGGAGAGACCGATACGGTACTGGTTCTGCAGCAGCTCACCGACGGCACGGATACGGCGGTTGCCCAGATGATCGATGTCATCGTCGTTACCGATGCCGTACTCAAGGTGCATATTGTAGTTGATGGAGGCGAAAATGTCCTCCTTCGTGATGTGCTTGGGAATCAGCTCGTGGATGCGGCGGCGCAGCAGGAGCTTAATGTCGTCATTTTCACCGCAGCTGTCCAGGATCTCCCTGAGGACCGGGTAATAGACAAGCTCCGTGATGCCGATGTGCTTCTTCTCCTCGGCGGTCAGCTCGACAAAGTTGTCGATATCCACCATCAGGGAGGAGAGGACCTTGATCTTCCGGTCCACACCATCCACGGAAATGAAGACATAGGGCACGCCCACATACTGGATCGCGTCCGCGTCCTCGCGGCTCAGCCTCTTGCCGGCTTCGAAAAGGATCTCCCCAGTCCTTTCGTCGACGACATCCTCCGCCAGCACATGCCCAGCGATGCGGTTGCGGAAGAGAAGCTTCTTATTAAATTTGTAGCGGCCGACCTTGGCCAGGTCATAACGCCTGGAATCAAAGAACATGCCGTGGATCAGGCTCTCGGCGGAGTCGACGGCCAGCGGCTCGCCCGGACGGATCTTCTTGTAGAGTTCAAGAAGGCCTTCCTGGTAATTGACGGCCGTGTCCTTGGTGAAGGAAGCCTCGATCTTGGGCTCGTCGCCAAAGAGGTCGATGATTTCCTGGTTGGTGCCCACACCCAGCGCACGGATCAGATGTGTGACCGGCACCTTTCTGGTGCGGTCGACGCGGACGTAGAAGACGTCATTGGAATCCGTCTCATACTCCAGCCAGGCGCCGCGGTTGGGAATGACAGTGCAGGAATAGAGCTTCTTGCCGATCTTGTCGTGGGCAATGCCATAGTAGATGCCCGGAGAACGGACAAGCTGGCTGACGATAACGCGCTCCGCACCGTTGATGATAAAGGTACCCGTCTCTGTCATGAGCGGCAGGTCGCCCATGAAGATTTCGTGCTCCTTGATCTCGCCGTTCTCCTTGTTGAGGAGGCGGACAGTGACCTTGAGCGGTGCGGCATAGTTGGCGTCACGCTCCTTGCACTCTTCTATCGGATACTTCACTTCGTCCCTGCAGAGCCGGTAGTCAACGAATTCAAGGCTGAGCTTATCGCTGAAATCCTCGATGGGCGAGATGTCATCAAAGATTTCCCTGAGTCCATGGCTAACGAACCAGTCGTAGGAGGACTTCTGAACCTCGATGAGGTTCGGCATCTCCAGGACTTCATTTCGCCGCTGGTAACTCATTCGCAGCGATCGGCCAGACTTAATCGGACGAATTCTGTTTTTCTCCATTCGACGTAATACCCCGTTATTTCTATATATTTACTGTGGGAAGGGGTTCTTCCTTATTTTTGGGCACAAAAAGACACCCTGCCACAATAGTGCATCGTATAGACTACCACACTGAAAGCAAGATGTCAAACACTTTTTTCTGAAATTCAAAGATTTTTTTGCCATGCCGCTTCGAGCGTCCTTCGCTCCTTCGGCTCGAGAAATAAAATCACCTGCCATGCCGGCCCAGGAAAAACCTCCTTTTGACGGCAGGGAGGAAATTTTCCGAAAAAATCTGCGCAGCCTTACGGCCGCGCAGTCTTTTGTCAATGATATCCGGAAAAGATTACTTAAGGGTAACCTTGGCGCCGGCTTCCTCAAGCTTAGCCTTGAGAGCCTCAGCCTCTTCCTTGCTGAGCTGTTCCTTGACAACCTTCGGAGCGGCATCGACAAGGTCCTTGGCATCCTTCAGGCCGAGGCCGGTAGCCTCACGGACAACCTTGATGACCTTAACCTTGGAAGCGCCGATCTCGGTGAGCTCGACGTCAAACTCGGTCTTCTCCTCTTCCTGGGGAGCATCGGCGGCCGGGCCGGCAGCAACAACAACACCAGCGGAAGCAGAAACACCAAACTCTGCCTCGCAAGCCTTGACAAGGTCATTCAGTTCCATAATGGTCAGCTCTTTGATCGCTGCGATAAATTCCTCAGTGGTTAACTTAGCCATTTTTATTTCCTCCATTAAATATTTTTTCTCGCCGAGCCTTATGCCGGCATCTCATGATGTTTACCGTACATGTAAACCTGGCAGAATCGATAGATGCAAACGCTTCTACTTATTCTGCTGCCGGAGCCTCGGCTTCGTCGCCGCCGGCGATCTGCTTGATCACGCGGGCGAAGCTGCCGACCGGGGAGATCATGCTGCCGAACAGTCTGGAGAGAAGGATCTCTCTGGACGGGATGTTGGCAACCTGAGCCATCTGCTCGCCGTCATAGTATGTGCCTTCCACGACACCGCCAGCGAAGTCAAATTTCTTGTACTGCTTGACGTACTTAGCCAGAATACGTGCCGGTGTGACAGCATCCTGGGTGGAGATGGCAAGCGCGTTGCCGCCTTCCAGATGCTTGTCCAGTGCCTCGTAGGGTGTGCCTTCGAACGCGCGCTTCATCAGGGTGTTCTTGTAAACCTTGTAGATAACGCCAGCTTCACGCAGCTCCTTGCGCATAGCTGTGTCCTGTTCGACGGTAAGTCCGAGATACTGTACCAGAACGGCCGACTTGGCGTCTTTTAAATTGGCGCTGATTTCGTCGACGATCGGCTGTTTCAGTTCTACCTTAGCCATGAACTCATTTTCCTCCTTCTTCGAATTTTATGCCTGCATCAGTGCCAGAACATTGATAAGGAGAAATAAATCCTTCGCGGGGTTAGCCTTCGCAAAGAAAAAATCCCCTGCATCCAAAGACACAGGGGAATAAAGATCTCTCGCATGAAAAATCAACTCCTCGGCTGGCGCGGTGCTTACGTCCGGATACGGACACCAGCTGTCTTCGGCGTGATGCTTAGCAATAATACCATTTTAAATTTGCTCTGTCAAGAGCCATTTCACAGTCTTGCGCCCGTGAAATGTGTGCGTTCCTGTCAGATCTTGGCCGGGTTGACCTTGACGCCCGGGCCCATGGTGGAAGCCAGGGTGATGCTTCTCATGTACTGGCCCTTGACTGCGCTCGGACGAGCCTTGAGCAGTGCCTCCATCAGAGCGTCGAAGTTCTGCAGAAGCGCCTCCTGGGAGAAGGAAGCCTTGCCGATCGGGACATGGATGATGTTGTTGCGGTCGAGACGATACTCGATCTTACCGGCTTTGATTTCCTTGACCGCCTGAGCGACGTTCATGGTGACGGTGCCGGCCTTCGGGTTGGGCATGAGGCCCTTCGGGCCAAGGATACGGCCCAGACGGCCGACGACACCCATCATATCCGGTGTGGCAACAACGATATCGAAGTCGAACCAGTTCTCCTTCTGGATCTTGGTGACCAGATCCATCTCGCCGACGAACTCAGCGCCGGCAGCCTTGGCCTCGTCAGCCTTGGCGCCCTTGGCAAATACGAGCACGCGGACGGTCTTACCGGTTCCGTTCGGAAGAACAACGGCGCCGCGGACCTGCTGGTCAGCGTGACGGCCGTCGCAGCCTGTGCGGATGTGAGCCTCAACGGTCTCATCGAACTTGGCGGTAGCGGTCTTCTTCACGATCTCAATGGCGTCTTCTTTATCATAAAGGGTAAGCTTGTCATAAGCCTTTGCTGCTTCAAGATACTTCTTGCCGTGTTTCATTTTCTATAACCTCCCTGTGGTAGTATCGGACTAACATCCTTCCACTGTCTATTATTCGTCAGCGATCGTAACACCCATGCTTCTAGCGGTTCCGGCGATAATGCTCATAGCGGCCTCAAGGCTGGCAGCGTTGAGGTCCGGCATCTTGCGCTCGGCGATCTCCTTGAGCTGAGCCTGGCTGAGCTGGCCTACCTTCTTCTTGTTGGGTTCACCGGAGGCGGAGGGCAGGTTCAGAGCCTTCTTGATGAGGACAGCTGCGGGCGGGGTCTTCGTGATGAATGTGAAGCTTCTGTCCGCGTAAACGGTGATGACGACCGGGATGATGTAGTCGCCCATGGAAGCCGTGCGGGCATTGAACTGCTTAGTGAACTCCATGATGTTGACGCCGTGCTGGCCGAGAGCCGGACCTACAGGGGGAGCAGGCGTAGCCTTGCCGGCCTGGATCTGGAGTTTGATGTAGCCTGTAATTTTCTTTGCCATGATTATTAACCTCCTTGTGTGGTAACACGAGTCTTGATGACCCTTCCACTTCCGGCGGAACTCTTTCGCCGGAAACTAACATTTTCTTGGGTTAAGCCTTTTTCTTTACGTCGTTGAAGCTGATCTCGACCGGTGTATCGCGGCCGAAGAGCTCCACGTTGATGGTCACGGTCTCCTTCTGGGTGTTGACCGCAGTTACAAGACCGACTGTGCCGTCCCAGGCACCGGCGACTACGACCACAGTGTCGCCCTTATCGAAATCGACGATCCTTCTGGGCTTGGCAGGTGCCTCCACCTTGCCGCCAGCGATTCCCAGGTTCCTCATCTCGTCATAGGTCAGCGGAACCGGCTTGCTTCCCGGACCGACGAACCCTGTCACGCCGCGCGTGTTGCGAACGACATACCAGGTATCATCGTTCATGACCATATTGACCAGCACGTAGCCAGGGAACAGCTTTTTCTGGGTCTGCTTCGTGACACCGTTCTTGGTCTCCATGACCGTCTGCAGCGGAACACGGACATCAAGGATCTCGTCTTCGAGATGACGGTTCTCAATGGTCTTCTCGATATTGGCCTTTACTTTATTCTCGTATCCCGAGTATGTATGTACAACATACCAGTTCGCTTCCGACATCTGATACCTCTCTCACATGAGTACTGCTTGCGTCTCTTCCGATTGACTCCGACCTTTGGCTGGAATCATCAGATGGATAAGAGCCAGTTGATGAGCTGAAGGGCGCCGCTGTCGATCACGGTGATGAGGGCTCCCATCACGACCGAAATGACGACGACCAGGACCGTCTGTTTTGTCAAGTCCTCTTTGCTTGTCCAGGAAATCTTACGCCACTCCTGCTTGACCCCGGTCCAGAAGCTGGGCTTTTTCTTCCCTGCGCTGTTCTCTTTCTTGTTATCTGCCATGCCTGTCCACCTGTACCTTCAGAAATTACTTGGTCTCTTTGTGAACAGTGTGCTTCCGGCAGAATCTGCAGTATTTCTTTGTCTCAAGCCTTTCCGGATGTTCTTTCTTATCCTTCTTGGTATTGTAGTTGCGCTGCTTGCATTCTGTACACGCTAAAGTTATCCTTGTACGCACGGTTTTTCACCTCCAATGATAATCTTGCCTGTCCTTTTTATCCGATTTCCTGCATCTTGGCCTGCCACTTGGGGTCTTCGGACAGGCAAAATCCCGGGTCTTTTGAGCCCGGTGCAAAAAATTTGAGCAAAAAAAAAGGACCTGTTTCTTTGTCGCTCCATTAATTTATCACATGCGCGCCGCGTCGTCAAGCACTATTTAAAAATAGGGCGGGGGAGTTCAGCCTCTCCCGCCCTTCCGCGTTCTGTCCGGATTCTGTTCGCATGGACCCTGCAAGGAGTGCCTGACACACACCAGTGACAATTGTTATTCCGGAATTGCTGTTCCCCTCTTTCCGTATCTGTCAGCCCCATTTCTTCATCGTCCATCGCCTTCTTCGCGTCATTGGCGCGTTTCTCCCGCATCTGCCTCCTCCCCTCTTGCGCTAGGCGTACCTTTTTCTGCACCTGCCATCTCCGCTTTCGCATCGGAGGTATCCTTTTCCGCATTTGCCACATGGAAAAAGAAGCTTCGGTCGGCCAGGGTCAATCTGTCACCCTCTCGCAGGAGCTTCTCCGTATTACCCGTGAGGAGCTCGCCGTTCACCCTGGTCCCATTGCGGCTGTTCATATCCCGGATGTAGAAAGCCGTTCCTCTGCAGACGATCTCTGCATGCAGGCGGCTCACAGCAGGCGAGCCCAGGCAAATATCTGTGTGGCCGGCCAGCTTGCCGATTCTGGTGCGACGCTTTGTGAGGTAGAGTTTTCCGCCCGCGTCCGGCCCCTCCGGCACAAGGAAAGCCTCTGCCTGTGCCTTTTTCGGAGGCGACAGAACGGCCGTGAGCCCAGCCTCCACAGGCGGTGTTCCGGCCACGGTTTTGCCCGATGCAGTATCCATCACAGGGCGGTCGCTTATCCCCGAACCGTTAAACCGCCCATTAAAGCCGGGATTACTGCCAGACCACCAATCTTCAGGCCATTCAGTCCTCTCCTTCCCGATGCCGCTGTCCCAGGCAGTATCAGCTGCCCCGGCCCACGCCTTACCAAATCCGGTTGTCCCTGCCGCATAATCAAGCCCGTCACTTCCCATATTCACTGCATGATCATGCCCGACATCCCTCATATTCTCCGCATAATTGAGACGGGAATTTCCCATCTTCGCTGCTTGATTGAAGCCAGCTCCCCCAAAATTCGCCGCGTCTCCGTAAGCAGCCCGATAGGGTGAATCTGCTTTCCTGTCAAAGGGATTACTCTCCGGATTTTTCTCTCTCACACCCAAATCCGCCTTCAGCATCATCTTTCTTCTTATCATAATGACCAGGATAACGGTGGCCGTCAAAATGCCCGCTGCCGCCGCCAGGATAGGCCAAGGCGGCAACTTACCATTATAATAGTGAAGAAACACGTACAGGCCGGCCGAGACAACTGCGCCCGCCAGAACAACCGCGACAACATAGCTACCGATCCGCCAGGTCACGCCAGTGCCCTGCGCTTTTTTTCGGCGGCCTGCTGCCTGCCTCCCGTCCTTATCCGGTCTTGCTTCTCCTCTCAAGGTCTTGTCGCGGTTTCTCCTCGAGCCAAACCGCGGCAATTCATTTTCCCCGCCTCCGCGTCCTGGCCGGGATTCGAGCCCTTCGGATTCCGGTTCCGTCCTTCTGCGGCCAATCCAGGGGTCAGCCCAATCGAGTTCCGGGTTTCCGGCCCCCGCTCTGCCCCCGGATAACTCTGCCTGCCATCTTTCGCCTGAAAAGCCAGCGGCCATTCCCTCGCCGGCTTCCGCCGGAGACATGTCGTTATTTCCCAAAGTCGGTCCCTGACAAGGCAAGTCCCCATAGAGGATCCGTTCAAGGTCGGTCAGCCGCACGTTCGGCTGTCTGAGGGCATGAGAAAAACGGCTCCCCAGGATGACCGCATCCTGAGCTGTCTTTGCTGTGCGGGACAGGAGGAACTCCGTCACCTTCAGGAGCCCCTCCTTCTCATCCCCGTCAAAGAAAGGGGCGAAGCACAGACTGATCTCCATGGTGGAAGGCACCAGAAAAATCTGCTCCGGCGTCAGCACCAGGTGACGGTGGGACAGAAGGTACTCCTCCATACGTCCCATGGCTGTCAGAATATTGCCCAGGATCTGCCGCATTTCCGGGCAGGCGATTTCACAGCCGGCAAGGTCGCTGGCCAGGCTCTGCCGTGAAGTGGTGTCGTAACAGAAACAGGTCCTGTTGTCCAGATACTGAAGCGAGCAGGGCAGGAGACCGGAAATGCGGTTGGTCAGTAGGATCCGCGTCTCATAGCTCTCCAGCACCGCTGCCTCCCCATTTTCAAGGACCATATAGGTGTGGTTCATATCCCGCCTGTACTGAATGTCCATTTTACCGCCTTTCCCGCCTCCCATGGCTCCCCGCCGGGAAGCGTTTTCCGTTCACGAACCCGAGCTCCCGGAGACCGCTGCCTTCAACGCCCTTGCCCGGCGGATTGTTTTCAGAGGTTTCACGATCTCACTCGTCTCTTTTACCTTGATGTCCAAAAAGGTTTCCCCGTTCACATACACCCCTTCGGCCGTGCAGGTCACCGACCGGGCCGCGTCAGACGCTTCGGTTTTCTTCGAAAGCCCTTCCAGGGCAGGCAATTCAGGCACTTCCTGCTCATGCCCGCTCACTGCCAGCTCACAGGCATAGGCCGTCAGATACGCCCTGTCGTAGATATGCCAGGACAGGTAAATCATGACCAGCGTGGCCATCAGCAGGCCCGGCATGAGCAAGGCCGCCTCCACGGTAAAGGAGGCCTTCCGCAAATCGATGCGCCTCCCGTCATTATTTTCTTGAATGATTGCCATGGCTCCTCCTTTCTTACATCCCTCTCAGTCCGTTTTGGCCAGTACTCATCCACAGGTCTCCAGCACCGGCGCCGCCACTGCCCCCCTTCTGCTCCATGGGCTAGAGCCGGATACATCATCCGCAGGTCTCCAGCAACAACGCCGTCACTGCGCCGATCAGCAGGAAAGGTACAAATGGGATTTGTACATTCCCTTTCCTCCCACGAGCGAGAAGAATGCCCGACCAGACGGCCGCAGAGAGGGAAGCGGTTGCCAGGATGGTCAGGCCTTCATTTCCCCGAAGGAAGCCGGCGCAGGCGAGCATCGTCAGCGCGTCGCCCATACCTGCCCGGCCCCGGGAGAGAAAGGCTGCCGCCATCAGGATCAGACCTGGCAAAAGCTGCCAGAAAAGGACTTTCATGTCACAGGATTCATCGCCCCACGCGCACAGGAGGCCGGAGATTCCCGCCACCGCCGTTAGGGCGAGGGATATCTGCCTTGTCCGGATGTCCGAGACAGCGCTGACAGCCAGGAAAATGAGAACCGCCGCCCACCGAACCTGCTCCATCGACCATTTCTGTCCTTCCAGCAGCACCGCGAGATTTCTGCCGGCCGCCATCCACCATCCCCAGGCGGCAAGCCGCCCCTCAGGCCGCATTGCCCGCCTCCGCGGCAG
>CAMONF010000069.1 GCA_946620335.1 uncultured Clostridia bacterium | reverse complement strand
GGGACCGGTCTATTCTGTCTCCATCATCCCCACCGGGCTCGGGGCGGCGGGCTATACCATGCCGCTGCCGGAGCGTGACGAGATCTTCAACACCCGGGGCAAGATGCTGGAGTCCATCATGGTGGATCTGGGCGGCCGGATTGCCGAGGAGATCATCTTCGACGACATCACGACCGGTGCCTCCCAGGACATCAAGACGGCCACCTCCACGGCCAGGGCCATGGTCACCAAGTACGGTATGTCCTCGCGGATGGGTCTCATTTCCTATGACAACGACTCCGACGAGGTCTTCATCGGCGCCAACTATGAGAAAATGAGGTCATACAGCGAGCGGACCGCCGACGAGATCGACGCCGAGGTCAAGGCCATCGTCGACAACTGCTATCAGGAGGCCAGAAAAATCATCATGGAGCACAGACAGGTCCTGGACGACAGTGCGGCCCTGCTCCTGGAAAAGGAAAAAATCACCCGGGAAGAATTTGAGGCCCTCTTTGAGAAGGAAGGACCGTCCTTGCCGCAGGAGGGAGCGGCACAGGAGACAGCTACGGGAAATTAAGGTGCACAATCATGTCAGAGCAAGACTACAATCCGGCATACGCTTACGGCGCCTGCCCCAGGGCAGCCTTTCTTGCGCGCGCCGTTTTTTCAGATGAGAGTCCCTATTACCGGACACCGAACGAGCCGCGGAAGGGCGACCTGGTGTCGGTCAGGATCCGGACTCTCAAAGACAACGTGGATCAGGTCTTTTTCATCAGCGGATCGCGGCGCGAGCAGCTGACGAAGGCCTATTCACGTGACTCCTTCGACTACTACGAGATCTACATCACGGTCGACAGCGAGACCATTTACTATTACTTCGAGCTGCGCAAGGACGATGAGGTCTACTACTACAACAAGATGGGTGTCAGCCGGGACCTGGCCAAGCGGAACTCCTTCCGCCTGGCTCCGGACTTCTCCACGCCGGCCTGGGCCAAGGGAGCGGTCATGTATCAGATCTACACCGACCGCTTCTGCAACGGAGACCCGACCAACGATGTGCTGACCCGCGAGTACTACTATATCGACGACTACTCCAATAAAGTGACTGACTGGAACAAGCCGCCCGAGAACATGGACGTGCGCAACTTCTACGGGGGCGACCTGGAGGGAGTCAGGCAGAAGCTGGACTATCTGAAGGAGCTGGGGGTGGAGGTCATTTACCTGAACCCCATCTTCGTCTCTCCCTCCAACCACAAGTACGACATCCAGGACTACGACCATGTGGATCCCCACATCGGCCGGATCGTCTGCGACGGAGGGAACCTCCTGGAATGGGGCGACCGCGACAATTCCCATGCGTCCCGGTTCCAGACCAGGGTGACTGAGCCGGCCAATCTGAATGCCTCGGATGACCTTTTGGCGGAGCTCTCCAAAGAGATCCACGAGCGGGGTATGCGCCTCATCCTGGACGGCGTCTTCAACCACTGCGGCTCCTTCAACAAATGGATGGACCGCGAACGGATCTACGTCGGCCGGGAGGGCTATGAGCCCGGCGCTTACGTGGATGCCGCCAGCCCCTACCACAGCTTCTTCAAGTTCAACAACGAGCACGCCTGGCCCAACAACGAGTTCTACGAGGGCTGGTGGAACCACAAGACCCTCCCCAAGCTCAACTACGAGGAGAGCCCGGCGCTGGTGGAATACATCCTCCACGTGGGCCGGAAATGGGTCTCCCCTCCCTACTGCGCCGACGGCTGGCGCCTGGACGTGGCGGCGGACCTGGGCTATACCCGGGAATACAACCACAGTTTCTGGAAGCGGTTCCGCGAAGAGGTCAAGCAGGCCAACCCCGACGCCATCATCCTGGCCGAGCATTACGGCAATGCCAGCGAGTGGCTGGAAGGCGATGAGTGGGACACCGTCATGAACTACGATGCCTTCATGGAGCCGGTATCCTGGTTCCTGACCGGCATGGAAAAGCACTCCGACGCCTACGACCCGTCTCTCCTGGGCAACGGCGAGGCCTTCGCCAGCGCCATGCGCTACCACCTGGCCAGCTTTATGGGGCCCTCCCTCGTGTGCGCCATGAACGAGCTGGACAACCACGACCATTCCCGCTTCCTGACCCGGACCAACCACCGGGTGGGCCGGGTCCAGAACCTGGGCTGGTGGGCGGCCGGAGAGGACATCGAACCCGCCGTCATGCGGGCTGCGGTCCTCATCCAGATGACCTTCGTCGGCGCGCCGACCATCTATTACGGCGACGAGGCCGGCGTGGTCGGCTTCACCGATCCGGACAACCGCCGCACCTACCCATGGGGAAATGAAGACCAGGACCTGCTGGCCTTCTATCGGGCCGCCATCGCGCTCCACAAGGGCCACAGAGCCTTCCGTGACGGGTCCATCAAGGAACTGGGCTGCGGTTACCAGTACATCTCCTACGGCCGTTTTACGAACGCCGAGCACCTGGTCTGTGTGGTCAATTCCGCGGACGCCATGACGCCGGTGGAACTTCCGGTCTGGGAAACGGGTATTTCCAGGTCGGGCTGCATGGAGATGGAGGAGCTTCTGGTGACGGACAAGCGGGGATACTCCAGCAGCGGTGAGCGCCGCGAGGTCCACAACGGAATCCTCACGCTGGACCTCCGGCCCTACGAGGCTGTGGTCCTCAAGTGTGTCTGTACAGACAAATGAAGTGGATATATGAGCTGACACGCTTTGCCTGACCGGCGGAGCGGAAGTGCCTGATCGGCAGGCGCTTCCGCCCGCCGGGTTTTTTGTTGTGCCGCAAAGGCGCAGGCAGCGAAGCCATGGCAATCCGGGAAGAGGATCCGGCTTATCAACGTTGGCTGCGGCCATAGCAGCGTGCTGGGAGATATTTGATTGAGGCAGCAACGCTGCCCTGCCTCGAAATCATCCTGAGACAGATGGATGAACAGGCCGGTTTTGAGGTGAAAAATAAGGAATTTCCACGTTGACGTACTGTATAAAACACATTATAATTGATATTACTTTAACGTATTAATAATGATAATAAGAGATTTAGTATAATATGAGTATTACTATAAAGTGAAAAACATAATGTAATGAAAAACACTTTATAGTGTTATACACAGCATACAGAGAATGTAAGAACCATTTCGGGACCGGAAAGAGCGAATTGCTTTCATTTGGCGGGAAAACGGCGGAATGATTTTTATTTGCCGGGACGAAAAAGGTGCGCGGGAGCGCACTGATCCTGGACAGGGGAGTCGTATGGGCAGGGAGAACGTGGTTTCATCGCTGACAATGGAGATGCGGAGGGGGACGATCGTCCTCCTGGTCCTCTGTTGTCTCGATGAGCCTTCCTACGGATACAATCTGGTGGAGAGTCTGGCCAAGAAGGGAATTGCCGTGGAGGCCAACACGCTCTACCCGTTGCTACGGAGGCTCGCATCCCAGGGGCTGCTGGAGAACCGATGGGATACCAGCACGGCCAAGCCGAGAAAGTATTACGTGATCACGGAGGAGGGCCGGCAGGTGCGGAAGGCGCTCAGGGAGCAGTGGAAGGCCATGTCGGAGGCCATGCAGGAAGTCATTTGAAGGAAGAACGGAGAAACTACCGGCCGTAGAGGCGCATAAGAAGGAAAGAGGGAGAAACAGCCATGGTCAGCAGAATAATCGACAGATATGTGGATGACGTGGTCGAGCGTCTGCCGGTGCACAGACGGCGTCAGGCGGCGCGTTTTCTGAAGAGACGGATCTATGAGAGCCTGCGCCGGTTCACGGGCGGTGAGGAGCCGACCAACCAGGACGTGCGGAAGGTCCTCCGCGAGCTGGGCACGCCGAAAGAGGTCGCCCAGGATTACTATGAGCAGAACGGACTGCGGCTGCGGGTGGGAAAACCGGACAGGAACACCGTGCTGCGGTTTATCGTGAACGGGCTACTCATCCTCTCGGTCGCCTTGGTCATCGGCGGCCTGATCGGGCTGACCCTGGGCCTTCTGGACAATGGCCTGCCTGTCTTCGTAGGCGGCGCCATCAGCGTGGGGATCCTGGCTGCGGCCAATATTGTGCCTATGCCTGAGGAAGACGCTGAGGCGGTCAGGGAGCGGGAGAGGAAAGGGTGAGTTGGAAAGCTGGAACTGGAATCAGGGACGGTTCCTTTTCCCGCTTCTGGCTAAATGTAAAACTGGGAATCAGGGACGGTTCCAATGTCATTAGGATAGTAATTCGCCGAAAAATAGTATACAATCAATTATTAGATAAATCACAACAGATTTACAGCCAGTTCTCGGGTTTACGGCCAAAATCTAAGATTTTGGAAAAGGCAAACAGACAGCCAGGGGAGGCTGCCTACTGAAAGGTATTTAATTGTTGGTATTTATCTATAGTTCAATGTATCAGCCGCCTGGCGCCGAAGGTTTCTTGGAAATCTTCGGCCCGGGCGGACTGGTATTTTATACTTGCGTATCATCGACTCCGGATCATTAATCACTCCCTTCAAATACTGAATACAGATGGAGATTGTCTTCGTAAAGTTTAAGACATACTTGTATTTTTCCGTTTCATTCTGAGTTCTCCCGACGATAGCGGCAGCAAAAGATGAGAAATTATATAGGGTCAGCTTTGCATAAATCTCCTGAAGAAGGAATTCTCTCTTCCTGGAATGCATATGGACCATATTTGCGGCATATTTCAGGTGTCTGAAAGCAGTTTCGGTTGACCAGCGGAGGTGGTATAGTTCCTTGATAGATGAAAGTGAGAATGAATACTGCGGAAGATTGGTGACAATATACTCAAAGGTATCCTCTCCTATGGGAAATTTGACAACACGAAGCCTCAGAGAGTCAGTACCATCCGCTCCTTCCGGGATAAAGTCATAATGTCCGCTTGAAGGAATATAGTGGAAATTGGGCTGTTGCTTGTTCTTCTTGGTATTTCTCCGGCTAATATTTACAGTTATTACCTCATCACAGTATGCTTCTTCCAACCACCCTTCCCGATTCTTGCCCGTACACATGGTTTTCGCAAATGATTCCGGGACCCGTATCAGGAACAACTGGCCATTGTGAATTGCATGAGCGAAGATATTGTATGAGGCATAACCGCGATCAGCAACATAGATCCGCTTATGTGTTGGACCACCTGCAAGCTTCTGACGAGATAGAAGTCTGCAAAAGGCACCTTTTTCATCCATAGCATTGACTGATTGCAGCTCTACATCAAGAAAAATATCGTTAAGGGGATCATGGAGGCAATTCAGATGTGCCTGATTGATACCTTTCCGACCTTTAATAGCTTGAATGTAGGTCTCATGGTCATAAGGATTAAATGGCAGATTCAGGCGTGTTCCATCAGCTGAAACGACTTGATGGCCATTGAACAACTTGAGGATAGGGATGCATTTACTAAAGTCTTGAAACAGGGTTATAAAAGCCGCTGGTTTCACCTGGTTCCGTCTCTCGATCATAGAAGACTGGCGGGGCAGGCCTTTTTCTCCGAAGAATTCCAATAATTCATCATCATTGTCTTTATTTCCAGCAAGCATAGGGAATAAAATTGTCTGTAGAAAAGAAATTTTTTTGGTTCTCGTAAAATCTGAATCGGGAGAAGTAAGGACCTCATCTCGCCGGTCTAAAATAGAGTAAATGGTAGATTCAAGCATCTGTTTGGGCGAATCGACAGAAAAACGCTGCATCTTAGCACCTCCAAAATAAATACTTTTATGAGGCGCGGCCGCATTTTTCAGCGCTTTTGTCAAGTCTTTTTTTAATTTTTTGCAAAAAAAACAGAGGCTTAAAGCCTCTGTAATTATCGAATCAGGAAATTTTGGAAGAGGGGGGGCCTTATCCGAATGACATTGGGACGGTTCCCTTTCCCAGTTTTCAAAGAAAACCGGGAAAGGGAACCGTCCCTGATTCTCACTTTCCATCTATATCAGCTAAAGAATCTCTCCCGGACCTCTGCCGCAGGCATTTCAAGGCCGGTATAGAGCCGGAAGGCCTCTGCCCCCTGCCAGAGCAGCATGTCAAGCCCGTCCAGGGTCCGGCAGCCCGCCACGCGTGCGTCCGCGAGGAGACGGGTCGTCTTCGGGTTGTAGACTACGTCGGAGACGAACTGCTCAGGTCTGAGTACCGACGTATCCTCAATCAGGGTAGTATCTTCATGAGGCTTCATACCGACGCTGGTGGCATTGGTGAAGACGTCAGCGTCCGCGATGGCACTATAAAGACTTGACTTGTCCTCCAGATTTCCCAAAGTCACGGTGCATCCGGGCACATTCCTGCGGATCTTGTCTGCCAGTTCCTCCGCCCGCTCGAAGGAGCCGCTCTTTCTGGCAAATAAAGCCAGTTCCTTCAGGCCGCTCATGGCAGCTGTGATGGCGATGGCGGAAGCTGCGCCGCCGGCACCGGCCAGGACCATCTTCCTGCCGGCCAGGTCGAGCCCCGCTTCCCGGCATGCCCGGACCCAGCCCAGACCGTCTGTATTGTAGCCGGTCAGGATTCCATCGTCGTTCTCCACCGTGTTGACAGCGCCGATCAGAGCCGCGGCAGCAACTACACGGTCGCAGGCGGCCAGGGCGGCCTGTTTACAAGGGATGGTCACGTTAAAGCGCCGGGCGCCGCGGG
>CAMONF010000068.1 GCA_946620335.1 uncultured Clostridia bacterium | reverse complement strand
CCCGTGCAGGGAGGAGTCGAAGAGGGCGCGTTTGCCCGTCCTGAACTCCAGAAGTCCCCCGTCCGCCAGGTCCTTCTCATAGCCCGCCAGGAAGTTGCGGCTGGTGGGCCGCCGCTTGGCATGGCGGGCCTTGGGCCACGGATCCGAGAAGTTCAGATAGAGGCCGGCCACCTCCCCGGGGGCGAAGACCTCCGGCAGGGCAGCGGCGTCCATCCTGATGAAGTGCAGGTTGGAGGGCGCCACGAAGGGCGTTTCCTCCTCTTGCGCCTCGGCTTCCAGGAGAGAGGCGGGGGCCTGCGGCATCTTGCCGGCCATCTTTTCGCATGCCCGGTAGAGAACGCTCTCGTAGCGCTCGATGCCGATGTATTCATTTTCAGGATGCCGGGCGGCCAGCTCCATGATGAAGCGGCCTTTGCCGGTCCCCACCTCCAGAAAGAGGGGCTTTCCTGAAAATGAAGCCCACTTCCCCCGCATGGCCTCCGGATGATGGATGACGTAGGGGCTTGCTTCCACGATTCCTTTTGCTTCAGGTATATTTCTCAGTCTCATGTGGTTCATTTTACAATGAAGCGGGCGGGAATGCAAGGAGAGACTTGGGGCGGTTCGTCTCATGAAATAGCGGTGCGTTATGTGGTCAGCACCCCCAGGCTCGGGATGCGCTGCATCCCTCGCTGTGGGAAGGCCGAGTCGCTTCGCGCCTTGGCGATGGGGGAGGGTGATAAGATCAGCATCCCGCAGGCTCGGGATGCTATGCATCCCTCGCTGTGGGAAGGCCGAGTCGCTTCGCGCCTTGGACACCTGGAGAATATGAGAGCCGGAGGACAAGCCAGCTTGTCCTCCGGCTCTCATATTCTCCAGGTGCTGATCTTATACACATTTAGCCATAAAGTTCCACATTACGACAGTTGAATTTGCAGGGCAGGTTGAGTAAAATGAGAGTGTTGAGAAACCGGTCTTGATTTTGGCAACACTAACCAAAGAAATTCTACCTAATCGGAGGCTTTATGGACATTAAAGCGGTATTAAAGAAGTTTCTTGAGATCTACGGCGGGACTGAGGAGGACGTCAAGACTTTCTTCGCGCCCGGTCGAGTGAACCTGATCGGAGAGCATACCGATTACAACGGCGGCCATGTCTTCCCCTGCGCGCTGACCCTGGGCACCTACGGGGCTGTGCGGAAGCGCAGCGACAGGCGTCTTCGTTTCTTCTCCCTGAATTTTGAAAAGTCCGGCATCTACGAGAACAGCCTGGACGAGCTGGAGCCGGTCCTCGGAAAGAGCCGCCGCTGGTCGGCCTACCCGGAGGGCGTGATCTGGACCTTTATGCAGAAGGGCTACGAGATTCCCTTCGGCCTTGATATCGCCGTTGCCGGTGACATCCCCAACGGGTCCGGCCTCTCCTCCTCGGCTTCCCTGGAAGTCCTGACCGGCATCATGGTCCGCGACACCTTTGGCTTTGAGGACGTTACTGACGTGGATCTCGCTCTCTTCGGCCAGTACGGTGAAAATAACTACAACGGCATGCAGTGCGGCATCATGGACCAGTTCGCCTCCGCCATGGGACGGAAGGACCATGCCATTTTCCTGGATACCAACACCTTAAAGTATGACTATGCGCCGCTGCAGCTTGGCAGCGCCTCCATCGTCATCGTCAATTCCAAGGTCAAGCACTCCCTGATCGGCTCCCCCTACAACGACCGCAGGAACGAGTGCGCCAAGGCCCTGAAGACCTTTAAGAAGGCAGTGGACATCAATTCCCTCGGCGACATGAGCACCGACCAGTTCGAGACCTACAAGGATCTCCTGGGCGTAGGCTCCGTCGTGGAGCGCCGGGCCCGCCATGCGGTCTATGAGAACCAGCGGACCATCCAGGCGGTCAGCGCCCTCAGGGCCAACGACATCGCCCGCTTCGGCCAGCTCATGAACGCCTCCCACGACTCCCTCAGGGACGACTATGAGGTCTCCTGTGAGGAGATCGACCTTCTGGTGAGACTGGCCCGCGAGGTCAAGGGCGTCTACGGCAGCCGGATCACCGGCGGCGGTTTCGGCGGCTGCACCGTCAGCATCGTGGAAAATGACGCCATCGACGCCTTCAAGGAGCATGTGGGCAGCATCTACACCGAGAAGACCGGCATCGAGGCCGAGTTCTATGTAGTGTCCGCAGGCGACGGCGTCCGCGCTGTCTGATTGAGGGAGGAGAGACTATGCTGAATACGGCCATCAAAAAACTGGTCACCTATGGGCTTGAGACGGGTCTCATTTCCGAAAATGAGCGCTTCTATACCACCAACCTCCTCCTCGACTGCTTCCATGAGGAGTACTACGAGGACCCGGAGGAGGATTTTGAAAATGTAGACCTGGAATCCACCCTGGCGGAACTCCTCGATGAGGCGGTCGCCCGCGGGATCATCGAGGACAGCATCGGCTATCGTGACCTCTTCGATACCCGGCTCATGAACTGCTTAACGCCGAGGCCCGCCCAGGTCCAGAGGACCTTCGCCGAGAAGTACGCCGTCTCCCCGGAGGCGGCTACGGACTGGTACTACAAGTTCAGCCAGGACACGGACTATATCCGCCGCTACCGCGCGGTCAAGGACGTGCGCTGGAAGTCGGCCTCCGACTACGGCGACATCGACATCACCATCAACCTGGCCAAGCCCGAGAAGGATCCCAAGGCCATCGCGGCCGCCGGCAAGGCCCGGTCCACCAAGTACCCCAAGTGCCTGCTCTGCGCGGAAAATGAAGGCTACGCCGGTCATCTGAACCATCCGGCCCGCCAGAACCACCGGATCATCCCGATCACCATCAACGGTTCGGCCTGGGGACTGCAGTACAGCCCGTACGGGTATTACAACGAGCACTGCATCTGCTTTAATTTCCAGCACACGCCCATGAAGATCGACCACGCCTGCTTCAAGAAGCTCTTCGACTTCGTCGGGCAGTTCCCCCACTATTTCCTGGGGTCCAACGCTGACCTGCCCATCGTGGGCGGTTCCATCCTGGCCCACGACCATTTCCAGGGCGGACATTACACCTTCGCCATGGCCAAGGCACCCATCGCTATCCCCTTCACGGTCCCGGGCTTCGAGGACGTGGAGTCGGGCATCGTCAAGTGGCCGCTCTCCGTCTTCCGGATCCGCAGCACGGATCCCGACAGGCTGGTGGCTTTGGCGGACAAGGTCCTGGCAGCCTGGAGAGGGTATACCGACGAGAGTGCTTTCATTTTCGCCGAGACCGAGGGCGTGCCCCACAACACCATCACGCCCATCGCCCGCATCGCGGACGGCAAGTATGAGCTGGATCTGACCCTCCGCAACAACATCACGACGGAGGACAGACCCCTGGGCGTCTACCATCCGAGACCGGAATACTTCCATATTAAGAAGGAAAATATCGGCCTCATCGAGGTCATGGGCCTCGCGGTCCTGCCCTCGCGCCTCAAGGACGAGCTCCAGGTCCTGGGAGAGGTCATCGCGGCCGGCAAGGCGGAGGGGCTCTCCGACGAGGCCATCACGGCCAGGGTCCGGGAGAACGCATCCATTGAAAAGCACGCTGACTGGGTCTATGAGACCGTGCTGAAGCATGACGGAATCAGCGCTGACAACATGACCGAGGTCCTCCGCGAGGAGGTGGGCCGGGTCTTCGTCGGCGTCCTGGAGGATGCGGGCGTTTACAAGTGGACGGAAGAGGGGCACGCGGCCTTCCTGCGGTTCCTTGGACAGCTTTGAAAGACATAACGCGGAGTCATGGACGGTTTCTTTTCCGCCTTCTCTCAAATGAAAACACGGAGAGAAGCCGCTCCTGATCCCAGTCAGACCCCGCCGGCGCGCCTGTGCAGGGCATAGAGCGCTGCCGGAAGGGAAATAACGGCACATGAATTCATTTGCGAAAGAATCCAAAGGAGACAAAATGAGAGTACTTGTGACAGGCGGTACCGGCTTTATCGGCAGCCATACCGTGATCGAGCTAATCAATGCGGGCTTCGAGGTCGTCATCGTGGACAACCTCTACAATTCCAAGGCCATGGTCCTCGACCGGATCGAGACCATCACCGGCGTGCGTCCGGTCTTCTACAAGGTGGACGTCTGCGACCGCAAGGCCATGAACGAAGTTTTTGACGCGGAGAAGGTGGATGCGGTCATCCATTTCGCAGGCTACAAGGCGGTGGGAGAGTCCACCAGAAAGCCCATCGAGTATTATGAGAACAACCTGCTGTCCACCCTGGTGCTGACGGACGTCATGCGCCATCATGGCGTCAAGAAGATCGTCTTCTCCTCCTCGGCCACCGTTTACGGCGATCCGGCTTTCGTGCCGATCACCGAGGAGTGCCCGCTGGGCGAGCGCACCAACCCCTACGGCGAGACCAAGGCCATGCAGGAGCGGATCCTGACCGACATCTGGAGAAGCGACAACGAGTGGCGCGTCATGCTGCTCCGCTACTTCAACCCCATCGGCGCCCATGCCAGCGGCCTGATCGGCGAGGATCCCAAGGGCATCCCCAACAACCTTCTTCCATACGTTGCCCAGGTAGCCACCGGCAAGCTGGAGAAGGTCCACGTCTTCGGAAATGACTACAATACCCCCGACGGCACCGGCGTCCGCGACTACATCCACGTCGTAGACCTGGCCAAGGGCCACGTCAAGGCCATCGAGGGCATGGAGACCCTCCCGGGCGTCCAGATCTTCAACCTGGGCACCGGACACGGCTACAGCGTCCTCGATATCATCAAGGCCTTCTCCAAGGCCTGCGGCAAGGACCTGCCTTACGTCATCGACCCGCGCCGCCCCGGCGACATCGCCACCTGCTATTCCGACCCGGCCAAGGCCCGCGACGTCCTGGGCTGGACCGCGGAGAAGACCCTGGAGGATATGTGCGCGGACGCCTGGAGATGGCAGAGCGGCAATCCGGACGGGTACGTGGAATAAGAAGAGCGGTGGAACCCGGGATGGGCGAGCGGAGAAAGAACGGTATGTGATGCCGAGGCTGCTGCAACCCTGCGGTAGATGCCCGTGTGGCTCAGTCCTATGAAATTACAATCAGCGCATTTTCGGCGTTTTGCCCTAATCGAACGAATCGGTGAGAAATAAATGCCCGGGTTATCCACGGTGGATAAGTTTTTAATGTGGATGAAAAAAGCTTGACAATTCCGCAAATTTTGGGTTAGTCACAAAAATATCCACAATGTCCACATTTTTGGGGCTGAATCTTACGTTAACCAAAAGAACGGTTGTTTTGTGAGAAATCCATAAGGGTCCCGCCCTCCGCCTGCCGGAGAGCGGGACCGGCTTTCAGAATAGGAGAAATGTATGGCCATAGGAGAAGTAGAGTGCTGCGAGGAGCACATTGTTCACGAGGACCGCTGTCGGCTGGTCAATGAAAAAATGCCGTCCGAGGACCTGCTCTACGACCTGGCCGAGCTCTTCAAGGTCTTCGGTGATTCCACCAGGATCCGGATCCTCTTCGCCCTCTTCGAGTCGGAGATCTGCGTCTGCGATCTGGCAGAGACGCTGAACCTGACCCAGTCGGCCGTATCCCACCAGCTCAAGATCCTCAAGCAGGCAAAGCTGGTCAGGAGCCGCCGGGAGGGGAAGAGTGTCTTTTATTTCCTGGCCGACGACCACGTCCGGACCATCATCAACCAGGGCCTGGAGCACATCTGCGAATAAAAATGAAAAGCACCCGAAAACCTATTGACATGGGAGATAAGGGTGCTACAATAATGGCAAACATATGAATGATTGCTCATATGTTTGTAATATGAAAACCGTTATCAAATCTGAGGGAATAAGCCATGAAGAAGACATACAAGATCGAGGTAGACTGTGCCAACTGCGCCAACAAGATGGAGGAGGCCGCCAAGAAGACACCGGGTGTGAAGGACGCCAGCGTGAATTTTATGGCCCTCAAGATGAAGGTCGAGTTCGAGGACGGAGCGGACGTAAATGCGGTCATGGCCGATGTGGTGAAGAACTGCAAGGCTGTCGAGGATGACTGTGTGATTTATCTGTGAGGATATAGGGGAAAGTGGGAATCAGGGACGGTTCCTTTTCCCACTTTTCGAAGAAGGAAAAGAGGGAAAGTGGGAATCAGGGACGGTTCCTTTTCCCACTTTTCAAAAATGAAAAGTGGGAAAAGGAACCGTCCCTGATTCCCAGT